>PARB01000089.1 GCA_002709505.1 Paracoccaceae bacterium
ATCGTTTCTGGTTCTACGAAGTGCCGGCCGGACGCGAGAAGGCGGTCAAGGCATCCGGTGCCATCGTGGAGACCGTGCACCGCGAGGGCGGCATCGCCTATATGGTGGTGCTGGCGCCGGAGGAGCCTCCGGTCGACAGCATGCCGGTTCCGCGCGTTCACATCGGCTCGCATGCTTTGTCGAGCCTTCTGGCGCAGCTGGAGGCCGTGGAGATCCGTCTCGACGACCTTTGGCTGGAACGGCGGGATCTCACCAAATGGCGGCTGCTGCTGGCCGAAAATCTGGCGCGCGCCCGCGACCAGGCCGCCCGCAATCGCGCGGCGCTGGAAACAATCGACGCCGACCGCGTCTTCGTGATGCGCGGATGGGCGCGGGCCGACCGGGTCGCCGAGATCGCGCAACTCGCCGAACGGCTTGGCATCGCGGCGCTGGTCGAGGAGCCGGCCCCGGAGGACGATCCGCCGACGCTTCTGGAAAACGCGCCGGCGATGGCGGCGGGCGAGGATCTCGTTCAGTTCTACCAGACCCCCGGCTATCGCAGCTGGGACCCGTCTCCGGTAGTCTATGTGTCCTTCATCGTCTTCTTCGGCATGATCATGACCGACGCCGGCTATGGCCTCTTCTTGCTGGTGTGTCTCTTCCTGCTGCGCCGCCGGTTCCAGGCGACCGCGCTTGGCCGGCGCATGGTGCGGCTCGGCTACTGGCTCGCGGTCTCGACCATGGCGTTCGGCGTCGCCACCGGAAGCTATTTCGGCTGGCAGCCGCACGGCGGCGGCCTCGTTGCCCGTGCCGCTTTCATCGACCTCACGGACATCGACGCGATGATGCGCCTCACGGTCACCATCGGTGTCGCTCATGTCGTCGCCGCCAATCTGCTGAACGCCTGGAACGCGGAAAACCTCGCCGGACGGCTCGTTTCCGCCGGCTGGTGTTGCGCGGCTCTTGGCGGGCTTCTCGTCTATCTGACCGGCGGCACGCAGTCGACGGCGGGGATCGCGCTGGCGGGTGTTGGCGTGGCGCTGGTCGTTGCCTTCGGTGGCGAGGTACGTGTCACGTCGCTGTCGACATTCGCCAAGCGCCTCGGTGGCGGGCTGCTCAGCGGCGCCCGGGTGGTGAACCTCTTCTCCGACGTTCTCAGCTACATGCGGCTCTTTGCGCTCGGGCTGGCGGCGGCCTCGCTCGCCGGAACGATCAACATGCTGGCGGAGCAGGTGCGCCATGCCGTGCCGGGTGTCGGGGTTCTGGTTGCGATCGCGGTCCTGCTGATCGGCCATGCCGTCAATATGGGCCTCGGGATCGTCGCGGGAACCGTACATGGCCTGCGGCTCAACGTCATCGAATTCTTCAACTGGGGCCTCAAGGGCGAGGGGCGCCCCTTCAGACCGTTCCGCAAGGAGGAGACACGCTTGTGACTGACCTGGTTCTGGTACTTGGCTGGTTCGGCCTGTTCGCACCGGTGGCCCTCGGCGCCATCGGCAGCAGCATCGGCTGCGCGCGCGCCGGCTCCGCCGCCATTGGCGCGATGCTCGACACGGAAACCGGCTACGGCCGTTTCATCGGCGCGTCGCTGATGCCGTCGTCGCAGGTGATCTACGGCATCGTCATCATGTTCTCGCTGCAACGCGACCCGATGACGGCCGAGGCCGCGGCCGGTGTCTTCGGCGTCGGCGTGCTTGCGGGCGTCGCACTGCTCTATGTCGGCATTCGCCAGGGCGAGGTCCTCGCCTCCGCCATCGTCGCCGCCAAGGCCAAGCCGGAAATCTTCGGGATCTCGCTGGCGCCGGCGGCGGTTCTGGAGGGCTTTGCCGTCTTCGCACTGGTGTTCGCCCTCGTCCTGAGCGGCACCATTCCGGGCTAAGGCCTTCAAGCGGGAGATCCGACATGAGCTCGACAACCGAAACCGGCGCCGATCCGGCGCGCCAGGACCCCGCCGACGTCCATTCCGCCGGTGCGGGCGTGCAGGCCCTGATCGATCGGCTGAGGCAGGAAGGCGTCGAGGCCGGACGGCGCGAGGCGGAGGCGCTGCTCGCCGACGCACGGCTGAAGGCGGACCGGCTCGTGGAGGATGCGGAGAAAAAAGCCTCCGAGATCCGCGAGGCCGCCCGCCAGGATGCACGCGCCGAACGCGCGGCGACCCAGGATGCGCTGAAGATCGCGGCGCGCGACGTCGTCCTGTCGCTGCGAAACGAAATCGCCGCGCGCATCGACAAGGAGACGTCCCGCCTGCTGCGGGAGGCCTTCGCCGACGAGACGTTCCTCAAGCGTCTGGTGCTGGCGCTTGCCGGCAAGGTGCGCGGCGACGCCGGTCTCGACGACGCCGGGGAGCTGGAAATCATCCTGCCGGAGCAGGTGATCACCTTCGAGGAACTGAAGGCTGCGCCCGAAACGGCCAAGGAAGGCACCTTGACCCATCTGGTGGTGTCGCTCGCCGCCAATGTGCTGCGGGAGGGCGTGACATTTTCGGCCGGCGAGGGGTTCGACGGCATTCGCATCAAGCTGCGCGACAGGGACCTGGAGGTGGACGTGACCGAGGCGGCGATCGCACCGCTGCTGGTGAAGCACCTGCAGCCGCGGTTTCGGGCCGTCATGGAAGGCGTGGTGCGCTAGAAGATGGCCGAAGGTTCGTTCCAATATATTACGCTCTCGGCAAGCCTGCCGCATCTTGGCGCGCTGTTCAGCAACGCGGACCTGCCGATGTCGCGCTTCCGGCTGGAAGAGCGGCTGTCGATGCTGGAGGACGAGGATCGGCGGCTGCTCGACCGGGTCACCCATGTGACCTCCTGGCCAGGCGTCGACGGTTGCGACACCGACGCGGAGGTCGTCGCTCGTTTCGACGCCGCATGCCGGTCCCTCGAGGCCCATCCGGATCTTGCCGCGGTCGTGCGCGAACGGCTCGAAACGCGGATGCTGGTCGCCGCCCTTCGCCTGCGCCGGGACGGCGCGGCGGACCCCGCTCCGGTCGCCGCATGGGGGCGCATGGCAATCGCGCGCGCGATCCGCACAAATTGGAGCGAGCCGACCTTCGGTCTCGGCCGGGCCCGTCCCTGGCTGCGCGCGGCGCAGGCACTGTGTGCCGCCGGGGACCACATCGGCCTGGAGCGCGCGGTGCTGACGGAAGTCTATCGGCAGATCGACCGGGCGGCGGACGATCACCAGTTCGATTTCGAGGCGGTGGCGCTCTTCGTGATGCGGTTTCAGCTGATCGAGCGCTGGCAGCGCTACGATGCAACGCGGGCGCGCGACCGGCTGGAGGCGCTGCTTCAGTCGACGCTGGCCGGCGCATGGACCGCCGGCAATGCCACACCAACGGGCGCGGGGAAGGCGGGGAGCTTGTCGCAATGACGGAGATTTCGGAACTGCCGGCGCCGAGCGCGGAGATCATCGCGGTCCAGGACGATCTTGTGACCATCGCCCCGACCGGCGAGCGGCCGTTGATGAAGAACGAGGTCGTCTACATCATTCCCCATGGACCCGAACGCGCCGGCCAGCGCAGGGAATATCTGCGTGCGGAGGTTCTGCGCGTGCGCGGGGCCACCGCCGACGCGCAGGTGTTTGAAAGCACGCAAGGGGTGCGGATCGGCGATCCGGTGATCCAGACCGGCGAAATGCTCTCCGTCACGCTGGCACCGGGACTGCTTGGCGGTGTCTTCGACGGCTTGCAGACGCCGCTTGCCGATGTCGCGTCAGATTACAGGTTTTTCCTGCCGCGCGGCATCGTTATCCCCGCCCTCGACACCCGCCGCAAATGGGCGTTCTCGCCGACCGTGCGCTCGGGAGATACGGTGCGCGGCGGCGATGTGCTTGGGACGGTTCCGGAGGGACGGTTCACCCACAAGATCATGGTGCCCTTCGCCACGCGCGGCGCGCTCACCGTCGAACGCATCCGCGAGGGCGCGCATACGATCGACGAGGTGATCGCCACCCTGCGCGACGACCAGGGCCGCTTGCAGGAACTCACCATGGCGCAACGCTGGCCGGTGCGCCGCCCGATCCCGGAGACGCTGAACCGCAGCGGGCGCGGCGAACGGCTCTATCCGGGCGATCCGCTGGTCACGACCATCCGCCTGATCGACACCTTCTTTCCGATCGCCCGCGGGGGAACCGGTTGCATTCCGGGTCCCTTCGGCGCCGGCAAGACCGTGCTTCAGTCGCTGATCTCCCGGTTTTCGGATGTCGATGTGGTGGTCGTCGTGGCTTGCGGCGAACGGGCGGGCGAGGTGGTGGAAACCATCACCGAGTTTCCCAATCAGCCGGACCCCTCCGGCGACGGGACGCTGATGGAACGCACGGTGCTGGTGTGCAACACCTCCTCCATGCCGGTGGCGGCGCGCGAGGCCTCGATCTACACCGGCATCACGCTCGGCGAATATTACCGGCAGATGGGGCTGGACGTCCTGCTGATCGCGGATTCCACCTCGCGCTGGGCGCAGGCGATGCGCGAGACCTCCGGCCGGCTGGAGGAAATTCCGGGCGAGGAGGCCTTTCCCGCCTATCTCGATTCCGCGATCCGCGGCGTCTATGAACGCGCCGGTGTGGTGCGTGCGCCCGACGGGTCGACCGGCAGCCTGACGGTGATCGGCACGGTGTCGCCGGCCGGCGGAAATTTCGAGGAGCCGGTCACCCAGTCGACGCTCGGCACCGTGAAGGCCTTTCTCGGCCTGTCCTATGACCGCGCCTACAAACGGTTCTACCCGGCTGTCGATCCGCTGATCTCCTGGTCGCGCTACCGCGCCCAGCTGGCCGGCTGGTTCGCCCGCGAACTCGGCCCCGACTGGGCCGGCCAGGTGGAGACGGTGACCGCACTGCTGCACAAGGGCGACGAGATTTCGCGGATGATGCAGGTGACCGGCGAGGACGGCGTGACGCTCGAGGACTTCGTCACCCAGCAAAAGGCGCTCTTCGTCGACATGGTCTACCTGCAGCAGGATGCCTTCGACGATGTCGATGTGTCGGTGCCACTGGCGCGCCAGCGCGAGACGTTCGATCTGGTCTGCCGTGCGGTCGGCCACACGTATGCCTTCGACGACAAGGAAGCCGCGCGCGCATTCTTCATCCGGCTGACCGGGTTGTTCCGCAACCTGAACTATGCGGCCGACAAGAGCCCGAGGCGCGGCGAGTTGCTGGCGGAGATTGCATCCCTGCTCGCGACGTCTCACGTCCATTACGTCGGCAGCTAGAGCCAGCGGCGCACCCGGGCCCGATAGGCGCGATAGGGCTCGCCGAACAGCTTGTCCGCGATGCGTTCCTCCCGCGGGATGTACCAGAGATTGGCCACCGCGAAGAACACCAACGGCCCGATCAGCGCGGAGACCGTGTTGAGCAGCAAGGCCGCGCCGACGAGGGTCAGGGTGAACCCGAGATACATCGGGTTGCGGCTGAAGGAGAAAACACCGTCGGTGATCAGTTTGTCGGGATCGCGGAACGCATGCAGGTTTGTCCGGGCCTTGACGAACTGACCGGCGGCGATGCCCTGAAGCGCGAGCCCGGCAGCGATCGCGATCCATCCGGGGATCTCGGCCGGCGCCTCGAACAGCGTGGCGACCGGTGCAACCGCGCTCAGTCCCACCATGGCCAGAAGCAGGATGAGCCAGAGGACGGGCGGGATCAGCAAGCGATGCATCGGACGGTTTCCTGAGGGTGGTCTGCTTCAGGATAGGCCTGTGCGGTGTGCTTGGCCAGCCTCGGCCGGATGCGCAAGAAAACGGGCGCGGAACCGTGTCCCGCGCCCGTGGGGTCATTTGGCGTTCGGGGCGTGGATCAGGTCCCGTTGCGTTCCGCCTGCAGGCCGCGGAAGATCGCCCAGCACATCACCAGCAGCACCAGCGTGAACGGCAGGCCGGTGGAGATCACCATCGCCTGCAGCGAACTGAGGCCGCCGCCGATCAGCAGAACGATCGCGACCAGTCCCTCGAAGGTGCACCAGAACACGCGCTGGGGAACCGGTGCGTCCACCTTGCCGCCGGCCGTGATCGTGTCGATCACCAGCGAGCCGGAGTCGGAGGAGGTGACGAAGAACACGATGACGAGCACGATGCCGATCGTGGAGGTGATCGAAGCAAGCGGCAGGCTCTCCAGCATGGCGAAGAGAGACAGTTCCGGGCTGTAGCTGTCGATCACATTCGCCTTGACCAGGCTGGTCACGGGATCCGCGATCATGTCGTTGATCGCGGCACCGCCGAAGACGGCCATCCACAAGATGCAGACGAGCGAGGGAATGATCAGCACGCAGGTCAGGAACTCGCGCACCGTGCGACCGCGGCTGACGCGGGCGATGAACATGCCGACGAACGGCGACCAGCTGATCCACCAGGCCCAGTAGAAGGCCGTCCAGCCCTGCATGTAGCCGGTGTCCTCGCGTCCGAACGGATTCGACAGCGGAATGACCTCCTGCGTGTAGGCGACGAGGCCCTGGGCGAATTCCGTGAGAATGCCCACGGCCCCGGCCGTGAACAGCACGAACAGCAGGAGCAGGATGGCGATCACCATGTTGATCTCCGACAGCACCTTCACGCCGCCGTCGAGACCGCGCAGCACCGAGATCAGCGCGATTGCCGTGATGCCGACGATCAGGACCACCTGGACGGTCACGGTGTTGGGCACGCCGTAGACGAACTCGAGGCCGGCGTTGGCCTGCTGCGCGCCGAGACCGAGCGAGGTGGCGAGGCCGAAGAGCGTCGCGAACACGGCGACGATATCGATGACATGGCCGGGCCAGCCCCAGACGCGCTCGCCAAGCAGCGGATAGAAGGCGGAGCGGATCGACAGCGGCAGGCCCTTGTTGAAGCTGAAGAGCGCCAGCGCGAGCGCGACGACGGCATAGATCGCCCAGGGGTGGAGCGCCCAGTGATAGGACGTCGCGGCCAGCGCCATGCGTCGGGCTTCCTCGACGTTGGCCGCAATCAGCGCGCCGTTTTCATCGAAGGGGCGGACGGTGCCGAGCGGGGCATCGCCCCAGGGCGTGCCGAAGTAATAGGCCGGCTCCAGAACGCCGAAGAACATCAGGCCGATGCCCATGCCGGCGGCGAAGAGCATCGCGAACCATCCGACATAGCTGTAGTCGGGCGTCGCGTCCTTGCCGCCGAGCCGCACGCTGCCCCAGGGGCTGACGATCAGAAACAGGCAGAAAATCACGAAGATGTTGGCCGCGCTCAGGAAGAACCAGTCAAAGGTGCTGGTGAGGGCAGGGCGCAGCCATCCGAAGAAGGTGGCGGCCTGTTCGGGAGCGATGAGCGCATAGAGGACGAAGGCGACCACCGACAGTCCGGAGATCAGGAAGACCGGATTGTGGATGTCGAAGCCGAAAGGGCCGACGTTGCCCTCGATGTTGTCCTGGCCGATCTCGAAATCGGTATCGATGATGTCGGCCGCGCCTTCGGGATCGGGGATCCCTGTGCTGGCTTGATCTGTCATTGCGTGTCCCTGTCTTTGTTGTTCGTGTGCCTTTGCGGCAGGTTTCGGTGGCGGTCAGCTCTCGCGGACGACGAAGACGGAGGCCTTGGAGCGTCCGGCGACGGTGCCGCCGTTCGATGGCCAGAGGTAGTCCGCGACATTCGGCACATGCGAGGCCATCACCACGAGGTCCGATCCGGTGTCGTCGATCGCCTTGATCAGCGCCGGATCGAGATCGATCGTCGGATCATGGGCGACGACCGTGTGACTGGAGGTCTCGATGCCGTTTTCCTCGCCCTGCGTTCTGGCGAAGGCTTCGAGTTTTGTGGTGTATTCGGCCGGGTTGTGGCCGAGCGGACCCGGGGTTGCCGTCGTGACGCCCACATAGCAGACCGGGACCTGATAATGGCGCGCGAGATCTGCTGCCGTCTTCAGGGCCTTCGTCAGCTTTCCCGCATGGGCCAGATCGACCGGAACAATGATCTTCTTGTACATTCTGGTGTCTCGCACCTCCGTGTTTTGGATTTTATTCTGAATTAAACGCCGGATTTTCGTCTTGCGACTTCCCGTGGGCGCCGTTGTGTTGCTGAAAACCGACCTCAGCCGTGACAAGACGCAAGGCGGACGTGTCGCTCGTCAGTGAAGGACGTTTGGGGCCGTCGGTGCGTCGATGCGACGTCACATGCCAGACCGGCAGGGGAGCCGGTGGCAAACGCGCCCTGACGGCGCGTTCCCGACATGGATACGCTGTCCGTTTGCCCGCAAGACACGGGACGCCAGCGCATTTCGCAAGACGATCGGCCCCAGCCCCTCGCTGCGCGAAACCGCCGTGAAACTTGCATATTCATGGCATGAGCGCAAACCGCCGCGCTGACCTTGTGCATATCGTCGAGCCGACGACGGTGCCGAGGAGCACTATCGCCCCCTGCGGACGCCCGCGCTTCAGGGGCTGCATCCTGCGCCCGCGGCCCCGGCTCGCCTTGCGTCAATTGCACCCCGCAAGCCTCTGCTATAAAAGCGGAATGCTTGGACGCCGCGTCGACCGGACACCGGTTTTCGGACCCGTTGCCGCAGCGTGTTCATCTCGTATCGCCTTGCACCATGGAAGGATGCAGCTTGTCCAACGACGCACCGATCCCAGTCACGCCCTGGCCGCGCGCCCTGCTCTTCGATCTCGACGGCACTCTCGTCGACAGCGTTCCCGATATCGCCGATGCAATCAACACGGTGCTCGTCGCGGAGGGATTTGCCGCGCTGAAGGTCGACGACGTGCGCAAGATGATCGGCAATGGCATCCAGAAGCTGGTGGAACGCGCGTTCGACGCATCGGGCAAGCCGCTGGCCAGCGACGAACTGACCGCGATGACTGCGCGCATGATGGAGGTCTACGGCAAGGGGCTCACCGTTGCCACGACCCCGATGCCGGGTGCCCTGAGTGCCGCCGCGTGGCTTCATCGGCGCGGGCATCGCCTTGCCGTCGTCACCAACAAGCCGGAAGCCTTTTCGCGCGAGATCGTGGAGCATTTCGGCCTGGACGAGATGTTCACGGTGGTGGTCGGGGGCGACACTTGCGCGACCCGCAAGCCCGATCCCGAAATGCTGTTTCACGCCTGTCGTGAACTTGGTGTGGCGCCGGAAGACGCGATTCTGGTCGGCGATAGCCCGGCGGACGTGAATGCCGCCCTGGCGGGCGGATTTCCCAGCATCGCGGTCCGGGGTGGATACACCAATATCGCCGTGGAGAAGCTCGGTGCGGATTGCGTGATCGACAGCCTCGACGACCTTGCCGAGGCTCTCGCGCGCCTTCCCGCGCCGGCGCCGTCTGCCTGACAACCGCCGGTCCGTACGCCTGCCTTAGGTTGCATGATGCGAGACTGTGTGGCTCTATCGCTGCCATGCGCCGCAGTCCTTGACGGGCGCGGGCAGCGACTTTCACGGAGCCGGAATGCCTGCAATTGCCCTGATCGGTCTTTATCTTGCGGTCGTTTTTGCACCGCTCGGGCTTGCCGTCGCCAGTGGCCGGCCGCCGCGCCCGATGATGGACGAACTTGCCGCCGGCGCCGGCCTCGTCGCCTTTGCCATCCTGCTTGCCGAGTTTCTTCTCTCGGGACGATTCCGCGCGATTTCCGGACGGGTCGGCATGGATGTCACCATGCGATTTCATCAGCTGCTGGCGCGCACGGCGCTGGCGCTCGCGGTGGTCCATCCGTTTCTCTACACGCTGCCCTTCAACCGTCCTTTGCCCTATGACCCGACGCGGCAACTGACCCTCACCTTCGAAGGCGAGGGTCTGGTCACCGGCGTCCTGGCCTTTCTCCTGCTGCCGTCGCTGGTGATCCTGTCCATCGGTCGGGACAAGCTGTCCTTGCGCTACGAGACATGGCGGCTCCTGCACGGGATCGGCGCGCTCGCCGTCGCGGGCCTTGTCTATCTGCATGCGGTGGAGGCCGGGCGCTACAGCCAGGACGCAATGCTGCGCTGGTTCTGGAGCGGATTGCTCGGCCTTGCCGTGCTGTCGTTGCTGGTCGTCTATGTCGTCAAGCCGCTCCTGCAATTGCGGCGCGGCTGGCAGGTGAGCGCCGTGCGGCAGGTGGCGGAGCGCACCTGGGAGCTGACGATCGCGCCCGATGGCCATGATGGCCTGACCTATCGTGCGGGCCAGTTTGCCTGGATCAATGTCGGCCACAGCCCGTTTTCGCTCGATGAAAACCCGTTCTCGATCTGCTCGTCGCCCGCCGAGGGCCGCGAGGTCCGGTTTCTGATCAAGGAACTGGGGGACTTCACCCGCAGCCTGTCTCGGGTTCGGCCCGGAACGCGGGTCCATCTCGATGGTCCTCACGGGCATTTGACGCTGGAGGGCCGCGCCGCGCCGGGCATTGCCTTTATCGCGGGCGGTGTCGGGATCGCGCCGATGTTCTCCCTGCTGGGACAATTGGCCCACGACGAAGATCCTCGCCCGACGGTGCTCGTCTACGGCAACCGCGCCGCCGACCAGATTGCCCTTGGCGATGAACTGGCCAGATTGCGGCGGGTGCACAAGACGAAGGTCGTCCAGGTCCTGAGCGACCCGCCGCCGGACTGGAGCGGCGAGACCGGGATCATCGATGCGCCGCGCATCCGGGCCCTCTTCGGCGAGGAGAAATACCGCGACTGGCTGTTCGTGCTTTGCGGCCCGCCGGCGATGATGGAGACGGTCGAGGCGACGCTGCTCGACATCGGGGTCGCACCGGGACAGGTGCTGGCGGAAAGGTTTCACTATGACTGAGGGCCACCGCAAATACGGATCCAAGACACGCGGTCTGATCGTGTTCTGGGCGCTGAACGGGCTTGTGCTGCTCGCGCTTATGGTCTTTGCGGCGCGCTAGCGACCGCCTTCCGTAAAGCCGACGGCGGGAGATCGCACTCCCGCCGCAAGGCTTGTTACGGCCGGCGCGTTTCCGCCGCGCCGGCGTCGGATGCGGTTTCAAATCCGGCGATCACGATCTTGCCGCGCGCCGCGCCCGTCTCCACGAGACGGTGGGCCTCGCGGATCGTCTGCGCGTTGATCGGGCTCAGCACCGTGTCGAGGGTGGTGCGCAACCGCCCGGCGTCGATCTCTCCGGCGACGAAGGTCAGAAGCTTGTGCTGCTCGATCATGTCCGGCGTCTGGAACATTGCGCGTGTGAACATCAACTCCCAGTGCAGGCTTGCCGCCTTGGTCTTCATCAGGTCCATCGGCATAGGATGGTGTGTGTCGTCGATGGTCACGATGCCGCCTTGCGGACGGATCAGCTCGACCGCCTCCGCCCAGTGGCGCATGTCGTTGAAGATCGCGATATGGTCGACATGCTCGAACCCCAGGGCCCGGACCTGCGGCACCATGGGCTCGCGGTGGGTGACCACGTGGTCGGCGCCGAGGTCCTTGACCCACGCGCCGGTCTCGGGCCGCGAGGCGGTTGCGATCACCGTCAGGCCGGCGCGTTTCGCCAGCTGGATGGCGATGGAGCCGACGCCGCCGGCACCGCCGATGATCAGGACGCTTTGCCCCGCATCGCCGCCATCCCGGTCGATCCCGAGCCGCTTGAAGAAGGATTCATAGGCGGTGATCGTCGTCAGGGGCAGGGCGGCCGCCTGGGCATGGGAGAGGCTCTTCGGCTTGTGCCCGACGATGCGCTCGTCGACCAGCTGGTACTCCTGGTTGGAGCCCTGACGGGTGATGTCGCCCGCATAGTAGACGGCGTCCCCCGGCTTGAAGAGGGTTGCGTCGGGCCCCATCGCCACGACCGTGCCGCTGGCATCCCAGCCAAGCACCCTCGGGGTCTCCTCGACCTTGTCCTTGGGCGCGCGCACCTTGGTGTCCACGGGGTTGACCGCGACCGCAGCGACCTGGACAAGAATGTCCCGGCCTTGCGGAACGGGCATTTCGAGCGTGACGTCGATGAAGGCATCCGGGTCGCTGACCGGAAGATATCGGGTGAGGGCGACGGCTTTCATGAGGGGGATCCTTCCCGGTTGAATTCGATTGTGACGAAGACGAGCTCCGCCAGGCCGATGTTTGTCAGGTCGTGGACGAAGGCGGTCTCCGGGGAGAGGGGCGCATGGTGGCAAGTGTCGCCGGCGCGATAGCTCACTTCCGCGACCGTTCCGTCATCGCGGCGCGTGCGCGCCTTGCCATCGCTCAACACCGTCCAGAGGTACGGGCGGTCGTGGCGGTGCGCCGGGAGCGTTTCCCCCGGCTGCAGGCGGATATGCCAGACGGAGAATCCCGGCGCGGATTGCACGAGCTGCGTGCCGATCCGGTCGTTTGTCCGGCCCCGTTCAACCTCGGTCGGGGTCAGCCTGTCCTGCGCGCTCATGCCGGGGACACCGCCGGATAGTCGGAATAGCCCCGCGCCCCGCCACCGAAAAGCGTCGCCGGGTCGAAGGCGGCAAGCGGGCTGTCCGTGCGCAGTCTTTCGGGCAGGTCGGGATTGGCAATGAAGGGACGCCCGAAGGCGACGAGGTCGGCAAGTCCCTCCGCCAGGATCCTCTCCGCCCGGCCCTTGTCGTATTTCCCGGCGACGATCAGTGTGCCCGAGTAGGCCGCGCGCAGGTCGTTGCGAAACCTTTCGGGAATGACCGGCGCATCCTCCCAGTCGGCTTCCGACAGGTGGATATAGGCCAGGCCGATCCGCTCGATTTCACGCGCGGCCCGCAAGATGGTCGGGATGATCTCCGCGTCCTCCATGTTGCGCTGGGTGATGTAGGGCGACAGCCGAATGCCGGTTCGTCCCGCGCCGATTTCACCGGCAACCGCCTCCGCGACCTCGACCAGAAACCGGATCCTGTTTTCCTGGGGGCCGCCGTAACGGTCCGTGCGGATGTTGGAGGAGCGGCGCAGGAACTGGTCGATCAGATAGCCGTTCGCCCCGTGGATCTCGACGCCGTCGAAGCCGGCGTCCGCCGCATTGGCGGCCGCTTGCCGGAACTGGTCGACGATTGCGGGGATCTCGTCGGTCTCAAGCGCCCGGGGCAGAGGCGAGGGCACCATCCTGCCGTCGCCGGTTTCGGGATCGGCGACCCAGACCGACGCATCCGGCGAGAGCGCCGACGGCGCCACCGGACGGCCGTCCGGGTGAAAGCTCTCGTGGCTCATCCGGCCGACATGCCAGAGCTGCAGGAACATGCGTCCACCGGCGGCGTGCACCGCATCGGTGACCCCGCGCCAGCCGGCGATCTGCGCGCGCGAGTGAATGCCGGGGGTAAACGAGTAGCCCTGTCCCTGTGGGCTGATCTGCGTCGCCTCGGAGACGATCAGCCCCGCGCTGGCGCGTTGGGCATAATAGTCGGCCATCATCGCATTCGGCACATTGCCCGGCTGGTCCGTCCGCGCGCGGGTCATCGGAGCCATCACGATGCGGTTCGGAAGGGCGAGCCCTTGCATGTCGAGGGCACTGAAAAGCGTAGTCATCAAAGGCAATCCCTGTGTTGGGCGATCCGGGCCGTCGAAGCGGGCAGCGCCCGAAACGATCAGGAGGCGCTCACTCACGGCAACCGGTGCATCGGGGTGTTGTCGCGCAGCATGCCTCGTTTGCAAAAAGTCGATAATCCGTTCAAAATCAAAATGACAATTTGGAAATAGCGGATAATGACCCTCGACAACCTCGCCCTGTTTCTCAAGATCGTGGAAAAGGGCGGTCTTGCCGCCGCGGGGCGCGAGTTCGGCCTGTCGCCGACAAGCGTTTCGCAACGGCTGGCCGCGCTGGAGACCCATTTCGGCGCCACCCTGCTCAACCGGACAACGCGTGCGGTGAGCCTGACCGAGGAGGGGCGTGTGCTCGCGGAAGGTGCCGGGCGGCTTCTTGCCGAGGCGAGTGATCTCGACGCGCGGGTTCGCCTCGGCGTGGAGCAGGTCAGCGGACCGGTTCGGCTGAGCGTTCCGGTCGACCTCGGCCGGGCCCGGATCGCGCCGCTGATCGACACGTTCCTGGAAGAGCACCCGCATGTGAGCGTCGAGATGCACCTGTCGGACGGCTACAGCGATCTGCCCCGGCAGGGCCTTGATCTGGCGATCCGCTATGGCGCGCTGGCCGACAGCGGACTTCGGGTCCGCAAGCTTGCGGACAACAGGCGGCTGGTCTGCGCCGCTCCGGCCTATCTGGCACGCCATGGCACGCCGGGCGCGCCCGGCGAGCTGGTTGATCACAACTGCATCCTGATGCGCTTCGGGCAGACGCTGGACAACCACTGGCGCTTCCGTGTCAACGGCCGACCATTGTCCGTCGTCGTGTCGGGAAACCGGATCGCAAATGACGGCGGATTGGTGCGCGCGTGGTGTCTGGCCGGCCACGGCCTCGCCCTGAAAGCCCATTGCGACGTGCGGGATGACCTGCGCTCAGGTGCGCTTGTGGCGGTTTTCGAAGCGTATCTTGGCGAGGAGTCGCGGCTGCAGATCGTCTACCCGGGAGGAAAGGCCCTGCCGCGCCGGGTCCGCCTTCTGATCGACCATCTGGTCGCCGGGTTTGCGTCGTGATCCCGGGGCCGTCTCGCGTCGCGTCGTGCC
>PARB01000090.1 GCA_002709505.1 Paracoccaceae bacterium
GGCGGGCAGCATCTGCAGGCCGGCGAGGATCAGCAGCGCCATGAAGGGCGTCGTCTTCCAGACATCGACCATGACCACCGCCCACATCGCTGTTTGCGGATCCGCCGTCCAGGCAACCGGCTGGGACAATAGTCCGATGCCCATGAGAATGTCGTTCAGGACGCCGAACTGGTCGTGCAGCATCCAGCCCCACATCTTGGCGGAGACGATGGTCGGGATTGCCCAGGGGATGAGAACGGCGGCGCGCACCAGGGCGCGGCCCTTGAAATTGGCGTTGAGCACCAGCGCGACAATCAGCCCGAGCGCGGTTTCGATGGAAACGGACACGGCGGAAAACCAGATCGTGTTCCACACGGCATTCCACCAGGACGGATCGACGATCAGCCCGTAGGTCTCGCCGTCATAGACCGAGTAGTAGTTTTCAAGCCCGATGAACCGCGTCGCCGACAGGTTCGACAGATTGGCATCGGTAAAGCCGAACCAGATGGTGCGCAGCAGCGGCCAGCCGGCCACCACGGCAAGGACAACGATCATCGGCGTCAGGAACAGCCATGCGGATCTGAGCCGCGACCGCGACAGGCGCGAGCGTCGGGCCGGCGCGGCGGGGGCTGTGGTCAGGGCAATGTCGCTCATGGGATCGGGTCCGGTTTGCCCGCGCGACCTCCGCCTGGGGTCGGCGGGAGAGGCGGGAGGCGGTGGCGGCAGGTGACCGTCGTCGGGACCGCCGGGCGGGACGACGTCCGCCGTCTCGCCCTGTCGGGGCGGTGCCGGCGCGCCTACCAGCCGCGCCGCTTGATCCGCTTCAGCTCGCGTTCGAGATCCGCCATCGCGGTCGCCGCGTCGGTCTTGCCGGAGAGGACGTCATGGGAGGCGTTCCAGAAGGCGTTCGAGACGCGGTTGTAGTTCGTTCCGGTCACGCGCGACGGCCGGGCGACCGCATTGGTGAAGGTCTCGTAGAGGTCGCCGAAGAAGGGGGCGGCCGCGAGCACGTCCGCATCCTCGTAAAGCGATGCAATCGTCGGATTGTAGGTGCCCTCGATGGCGCGGCGCTTCTGCTCGGCCTCGCTCGTCAGATACATCACCAGATCGGCGGCGATCTCCGGGTTTGCGGAGTATTTCGACACCGAAAGCTGCCAGCCGCCCAGCGTGCCGGTGTTCTTGCCGTCCGGTCCGCCCTTGGGAAGCGCCGTGACGCCGATCTTGCCCTTCACCGGGCTGTCGGCGGAATTGCCCAGGCCCCAGGCATAGGGCCAGTTGCGCATGAAGACCGCATTGCCGGACTGGAACACGCCGCGGGCCTCCTCCTCGGCGTAGTTCAGGACGCCGCCGGGGGTGATGTCGCCGACCCAGGAGCCGGCCAGTTCGAAGGCTTCGATCGCCTTGGGATTGTTGATGGTGATCTCGCCGTCGGCGTCGACGATGGTGCCGCCGCCGAAGCTGTCGACCCATTCCAGCGCGTCGCAGGTCAGCCCCTCATAGGCCTTGCCCTGGAAGACGAAGCCCCAGAGCGTGTCCTTGCCCTCCGCCCGCTCGGCGGCCTGGATGATCCTGGCCGTTTCGGTCATCTCCTGCCAGGTCGTCGGCACCGGCTTGCCGTGTTTTTCCAGCAAATCCTTGCGGTAGTAGAGCAGCCCCGCATCCGTGTACCAGGGCATGGCGACAAGCTGGCCGCCGACCGTGTTGTTTTCGACGATGGGGGCGAAATGCGCCTTTTCCGCGCCATCGGAATAGGCGGCGAGGTCGATGAAATGAGTGCCGAGAATGCCGGGCCAGATCACGTCGATCTGGAAGACGTCGATGTCGTCCGCGCCGGAGGCGAGCAATTGCTGGTACAGAGCCAGCCGTTCCGTGGTCGAGTTCGGCGTGGAGACGATCTTGACCGTGTTGCCGGTCTTTTCCGCCCAGGCATCGGCGCCGGATTTGCACAATTCCAGTTCGATGCCGACAGCGCCGCAGGAAATGGAGATTTCCGCAGCCTGTGCGCCGGCGTGCCCGGCACCCAGGGGGGCAAAGAGCGGCACCGCAAGCGCGGTCGCGGCCAGAATGGATGTGCGCAGCATCATGGTCCTCCGATTGCTTCGGCCCTTGCACCGCCAAGGCGATGTCCGCCGATCCCGTCTCGCGTGGCCCGACCGCAAACCGGCAGGCATCACCGCGTCGTCGAAAAAGGTTTCGACCGGCAAAATCTGTCTGGAGAGGGGATGTCTCGGATGGCGAAGACTTGAGATCCACGCCGGAACGGTCCCCGCGTGTCACCCTGCCCCGGCGCGCCCCGTACGAAGCTGCGTCATCCTGGTCAGCGCCCCTCCCAAAGCGCTTTGGATTTTGAGCCTGCCGGATCGTCCCGGATGAGTCAAGCGACGTTGCGGCACTTTCCATTGTGCAGAGCGGCGAGGTGGTTTTGCGACGCACAAGAAAAATGGCTGGATTTGGCGCTTTCAAAGCCCTTAGGATCAGCGAGGAGGGTAAGCTTGCACCCGGGGATGCCGATTTTCCGGGGAGGGCCCGCTGCGGTCTGGCAAGAATTCGCCTGTGAAAAATGCTGATCTCGAAGTGTTTTTCCAAAGCGCTTTGGGTTACGATCTGTGTGCGGCAACGGATGCGGCCGGCTGTCGGATGCGGCCGGCTGTCGGATGCGCGGTCTTCGCAGTCTGGCGCGGGTCGCGGGGGCGGGGCGGGGCGGTTCGCGGATCGCCTTGCAAAGCCGACGGCCGTGTGGTCGAAGCGCCGGGACGCGCGGGCGGGATGAAAACGGAGAGAGGCTCTTGTCGGGAGGATCGGTCGGGTGAACCTGCGTGAACTCTCCGCTCATCTGGGCCTGTCCCAGACCACGGTGAGCCGGGCGCTCAACGGCTACGCCGACGTTGCGCCCGCCACCCGCCGCAAGGTGGTGGAGGCCGCGGAGCGGGTTGGCTATCGCCCGAATTCCGGCGCCCGGCGGCTGGCGACCGGGCGCTCCCAGGCGCTCGGCATCGCCTTTCCCGTCGACCGCAACCTGCTGCTCGATCCGCATTTCATCGAATTTCTCGCCGGCGTTGCCGCGACGGCGGGGGAGAAGGGCTACGACCTGACTGTCAGCCCCACCACCGGCACGGAAGACGAGGTCTATCGCCGGTTCGCCCGCACGCGCACGGCGGACGCCGTGATCCTGTCGGGACCGGCGGTTGAGGATCGGCGCATCGCCCTGCTCAACGGGCTGGGTCTGCCTTTCGTGGTGCACGGGCGCACGCAAACGCCGCTTCCCTACGCCCATGTCGATATCGACAACCGCGGCGCCTTTCGCCAGGCATGCCGGCTTCTGCTCGATCTCGGGCATCGGCGGATCGCGCTGATCAACGGCGATGAGGGGCAGACCTTCGCCCGCGACCGCCGCTCGGGCTGGCAGGAGGCGCTGGCGCAGGCGGGGCTGGCCGACGATCCGGACTGCCCGTCCTGCTGCGGCGCGATGACGGAAGAAAACGGCTACCGCTTCGCGCGCGCGCTTCTGGAGCGAACGCCGGCGCCGACGGGCCTGTTGTGTTCCAGCGTCCTGCTGGCGTTCGGCGCCTATCGGGCGATCCGCGATCTTGGCCTCACGGTTGGACGGGATGTTTCCGTGATCGCCCATGACGACGATCTTCCGTTCTTGCGTCCTCACACGCTCGATCCGCCGCTGACGGTCACCCGCAGCCCGATCCGCAAGGGCGGCGAGCAGGTCGCCGATTTCGCGATCCGTCTTGCCACCGGTACGCCGATCGACCAGCTCACGGACGTGAAGCCGGTGGATCTGGTCTATCGCGGATCGGTGGCCGCGCCCGCAAGCGGGTAGATCTCCCCAAGGGGTGATGACGAATTTTTTAAAACGTCAAGATATTGATATAATGTATTTTTTTAAATCTAATTGACGTAATGGTAAAAATAATATCTTGCGCGTTTCCCGCCAAGGTGGAATTCTCGCTGCCGATCCGATCGTCTCTGTCCGATCTGCTGCCGGTGCCGGCCATGAGCCGGGGCGCGGCGGGGATGCGCGACCAACAGGGAGTAAGCAGATGACCGCTGCCATCGTGGGCTGGGCCCATACGCCATTTGGAAAGCACACCGAGGAAACCGTCGAGAGCCTGATCGTCAAGGTCGCGCGTGACGCCATCGCGGACGCCGGGCTCGAGGCCGGCGATGTCGACGAGATCGTGCTCGGTCATTTCAATGCGGGCTTTTCCGAGCAGGACTTCACCGCCTCCCTGGTGCTTCAGGCCGACCCCGCCCTGCGCTTCAAGAAGGCGACTCGCGTCGAAAACGCCTGCGCGACCGGGTCCGCGGCCGTGCATCAGGGCGTGCGCGCGGTGACCTCCGGCGAGGCGCGGGTGGTGCTCGTCGTCGGCGTCGAGCAGATGACGACGACGCCGGGTCCCGAGATCGGCCGCAATCTGCTCAAGGCCTCCTATCTCCCCGAGGATGGCGACACCCCGGCCGGTTTCGCCGGCGTGTTCGGCAAGATCGCGCAGGGCTATTTCCAGAAATACGGCGACAAGTCCGATGCGCTCGCCGCGATTGCCGCCAAGAACCACCGCAATGGCGTCAACAACCCCTATGCGCAGATGCGCAAGGATCTGGGCTTTGATTTCTGCCGCACCGAGAGCGAGAAGAACCCCTTCGTCGCCGGCCCGCTGAAGCGCACCGACTGTTCGCTGGTGTCCGACGGTGCGGCGGCGCTCGTGCTCACCAATGTCGAGACCGCGCTCGGTCGCGACAAGGCTGTTGCCTTCCGCGCCCTCGCGCATGCGCAGGACTTCCTGCCGATGTCGAAGCGCGACATTCTCGCCTTTGAGGGCTGCGGTGCGGCGTGGAGCCGGGCGCTCGACTCGGCCGGCCTTGGCATCGAGGATCTCTCCTTCGTCGAGACCCATGACTGTTTCACCATCGCCGAACTGATCGAATATGAGGCGATGGGCCTGACGAAGCCGGGCGAGGGCCATCGCGCCATTCTCGAGGGCTGGACCGAGATGGGCGGCAAGCTTCCGGTCAATCCGTCGGGCGGGCTGAAGGCAAAGGGCCATCCGATCGGTGCGACCGGCGTCTCCATGCACGTCCTGAGCGCGATGCAGCTCACCGGCCGTGCCGGCGACATTCAGGTCAAGGACGCAGAACTCGCCGGGATCTTCAATATGGGCGGCGCTGCCGTTGCCAACTATGTGTCGGTGCTCCAGCCGCTGCGCTAGGCGGTTTTGGCGAGCTTAGACGCCGGGGCGGACGGCGGGCGTCACGCGCGACGCCTTCTTCCGTTCGCCCCGCGCAGCGCAAAGGCACCCTAGATCAGGCTTGCCTCCATGTGCCGCGCCAGATCGAGCAGGTCGAAGGCGATCACGTCCCACGCATCGGCGGGCGCAAGGTCGGTGGTCTGGCCCTTGCCGAATTCCTTCGGTCTGGAGAAGAAGGCTGTCTTCAGGCCGGCGGCGCGCGCGGCGTCGAGGTCCCGGTTGTGGGCCGACACCAGCATGACCTCGCCCGGGTCCAGCCCGATCGCGGCGGCGCAATGGGTGTAAACCTTGCTCGCCGGAGGGTGGCAGCGCGCCAGATCGGCCCCGAGGATCAGGTCCCACGGCAATCCCGCGCTCTTTGCCAGCCAGGTCATCATGGAAATTGAGCCATGGCTGCAGGGCGCAATCACATATTCGCGCCTGAGCGCGCGCAGCCCGGGCACGCTGTCCGGCCATGGGCGCAGGCTCTCCCAGGCGCGCTCCAGCGCCGCCCTTTCCCTGGCGCCGAGGCGATGGGCCAGATCGGCGTCGTCCAGGACTTTCGCCAATGTCTCGCGATGGGTCGTGTCGAGGGGCACATAGCGGGCCTCGTCGGCGGCATCGCCCGCGGTCTCGAGGAGGCGGGCGGCGATTTCCGCGCGCCAGGCATCGGCAAGGTCCCGGGCCCTGATATCGGCGCCGGATTTGGCGAAAGCCTGGTCGAAGGCATTTGCGATGCCGCTCCGCCAGTCCACCACGGTTCCGAAAACATCGAAGAAAATAGCTTTGACCACGGCATTCACTCTTGTCGAATTATGGGCTGTCTCAGGGTAGAATGCATGTCTGAGGTTGTTCGTTCAAATTGATCAACCCTTAGTGTATTTTGAGAGTAAAATATTAGCATCGTTAAAAACGATTCGGTATGACAAAGTACTACTTCTGGCGGCGAAAATATTTCATAGGGTGTCTGATTCCGGTTAATGCCAATTAATTTTATTTCTATATGGCAGATGTGAATTCATTTATATTTAGGTTGTGGCTAACAAAATTATGCAATTCTCACTTCGCGTTTTTTCTTACCGCAAACGTATAAGAGTACGCGGATCCAAGCAAACCATGTTTTCATGGCCAGCGATGACCGGTCTCCGCCATCAATTCGATGGCGCTTTGGAGCCCGGCGACGCGGGAGAATGATTTTTCTCTCTTTGCCCCTGCGATTGAAATGCCATGCCCGGCGCAAAGTCCGCGCAGGCCTTATGTGTTGGCGGTATCCAACGCAGTCGGAGTCTGCTGTCCATGTCGCGCCAGTCCGATCGAAAACTCGATGTGTTTCCAGCCTTTCAAAAGGTCGCGGGTCGCCGTGTGGTCGTGGTCGGCGGCGGCGAGGAGGCGGCCGCCAAGCTCCGGCTTCTGTCGGAAACCTCGGCCGTGCTCGAGGTGATTTCGCCCACCGTCGATGAGGCGCTCGCCGCGGCCATCGAGACAACCGGGGCGATCTGGCACCGCACGGCGTTTCGCCCTGCATTGCTGACCGGGGCCGCTCTTGCCTTTGCGGCAAGTGGCGACGAGGCGGCGGATACCGCCGTCGTCAACGCCGCTCGCGTCTTCGGCATTCCGGCAAATGCGGTTGACCGTTCCGCGCTCTGCGATTTCTACGTCGGCGCCCTGGTGAACCGGGCGCCGGTCGCCATCGCCATCACCTCAACGGGCGTCGGGCCGGTTCTCGCGCGCCACATCCGTGCGCGCATCGAGGCCATGCTGCCCGGCACGACCGGCGACCTTGCCCGTCTGGCCGAGAGTTTTCGCGACACGGTTGCGCGGGTGATCGCGCCCGGCGCGGACCGCCGGCGCTTCTGGGCGCGGTTCTTTTCGGGAAGCGTTGCCGCAAACCTTCAGGCCGGGCGTGCCGACGTGGCGCGCGCGGAGGCGCAGCGCCTCCTGAACACCCGCAACGACGAGCCCGGTTTCGTCTGGCTGGTCGGCGCCGGTCCGGGCGCGGAGGATCTGCTGACGCTGCGCGCCCAGCGCCTGCTCCAGGAAGCCGACGTGATCGTGCATGACGCGCTCGTTCCCGATGCGGTCGTTGCCATGGGCCGGCGCGATGCGGAGCGCATCGCCGTCGGCAAGCGCAAGGGCGCCCATTCGGTGCCGCAGGAGGAGATCAACGCCATCCTGGTGCGCGAGGCCGCTGCCGGGCACCGGGTCGTGCGGCTCAAGAGCGGCGATCCGCTGGTGTTCGGCCGGGCCGGCGAGGAACTCGCCGCGCTCAAGGCGGCCGGCATCGGCTGCGACATCGTGCCGGGCGTCACGGCGGCCCTTGCGGCTGCGGCGAGCGTGCGCATTCCGCTCACCCTGCGAGGTGTTGCCTCGCAGCTTGTCTTTGCAACCGGCCACGACAAGGACGGCGACACGCTGCCTGCCTGGGCCGACCTTGCGCTCTCCGGCGCCACGGTCGCCGTCTATATGGGCCGCACCGTGGCTGCGCGGGTCGCGGCGCGGCTGATCGCGGCCGGCCTGCCGGCGCAAACGCCCGTCGCCGTGATCGAGAACGCCGCGCAGCGTGGCGAGCGTTTTCTTGCCGGCGCGCTCGACGACCTCGGCGTGCTGGGCACGCGCGACGACATCGACGGACCGGTCCTGATCGTGGTCGGGGAGGTCGTCGCCCATGCGGATCTCGCTGCCAGCGAACCGCTCCGGGTTGCCGGGCCGCTGCGCGCCATCGCTGCCGCCTGACGAAATCTTGCTGAAAGGATCCTGCACATGAAGGCACTGACCGCAAACCGGCTGATCGACGGCGAGGTCGTCTGGCTCGGCCGGTCCGGCCAATGGGTCGAGATGTTGCAGTCGGCGTGGGGACTGGAAACCCCGGAAGCGGAAGCCGAAGCGCTGGCCATCGGCGCGAAGGCCGTGGCCGACAGGCTTCTGGTCGACCCCTATCTGATCGATCTGCGCCGCACGGAGGATGGCATCGAGGCGGTGCGCTTCCGCGAGCGGATCCGCGCGAAAGGGCCGACCACGCGCCCCGATCTCGGCAAGCAGGCACGACGCGAAACCTCCGCCGCGTGACGGCAGTCAACGGGCCCGCGCGCCTTCAGGAGACATGACATGTACCGCTATGACGAATTCGACACCGATTTCGTGTCGGCCCGGGTGGAGCAGTTCACCGACCAGGTGCGCCGTCGCCTTGCCGGCGATCTCGACGAGGAGCAGTTCAAGCCGCTCAGGCTGATGAACGGCGTCTACCTGCAGCTTCATGCCTATATGCTGCGGGTGGCAATTCCCTATGGCACGCTGAACGGCGCGCAGATGCGCAAGCTCGCCTATGTCGCGCGCACCTACGACCGGGGCTACGGCCATTTCACGACGCGCCAGAACATCCAGTTCAACTGGCCGCGCCTGAAGGACATTCCGGCCATTCTGGAAGAGCTCGCCACGGTCGAGATGCATGCGATCCAGACGTCCGGCAACTGCATCCGCAACGTGACCGCCGATCATTTCTCGGGTGCGGCCGCCGACGAGATCCTCGATCCGCGCCCCTATGCGGAAATCCTCCGGCAGTGGTCGTCCCTGCACCCGGAATTTTCCTTCCTGCCGCGCAAGTTCAAGATCGCGGTGACCGGCGCGCCGCACGACCGCGCCGCCGTGCAGGTGCACGACATCGGCCTGCAGGCCAAGCGCGACGCCGACGGCAATGTCGGTTTCACCGTCTTCGTCGGCGGCGGATTGGGGCGCACGCCGATGATCGCGCGCAAGGTCCGCGACTTCCTGCCCGAGGAGGATCTGCTGGCCTATTGCGAGGCGATCCTGCGCGTCTACAACCGCTACGGCCGGCGCGACAACAAATACAAGGCCCGCATCAAGATCCTCGTCCACGAGACGGGCGTCGACACTTTGAAGGCTGATATCGAGCGCGAGTTCGAGGAAATCCGCCACGGCGTGCTGCGGCTGCCGCAGGACGAGATCGACCGCATCACCGATTACTTCGCGCCCCCTCCCTTCGATGCGGGGGCGGATGACGGCAGCCTTGACCGCGCGACCGCCGCCGATCCGGCGCTGGCCGCCTTTGTCGAGCGCAATCTCCATGCCCACAAGGCGCCGGGCTACGCCAGCGTCACGATCTCGCTGAAGCCGATCGGCAAGGCGCCGGGCGATGCGACCGCCGATCAGATGGACGCGGTGGCAGCCCTTGCCGAACGCTTCGGTCACGACGAGATCCGCGTCAGCCACGAGCAGAACCTGGTGCTGCCGCATGTGCGCAAGGCGGATGTACCGGCGATTTTCGAAGGACTGAAGGCAGCGGGTCTGGCGGAGGCCAACGCCGGCCTCGTCACCGACATCATCGCCTGCCCGGGCATGGATTTCTGCGCGCTCGCCACCGCGCGGTCGATCCCGGTCGCGCAACGCATTTCCGAACGTTTCGGGACGCCGGAGCGCCAGCGCGACATCGGCGATCTCAAGATCAAGATCTCCGGCTGCATCAACGCCTGCGGCCATCACCACGTCGGCCACATCGGCATTCTCGGCGTGGAGAAGAAGGGCGAGGAGTACTACCAGATCACGCTCGGCGGTTCCGGCGACGAGAACAGCTCGATCGGCGAGATCATCGGCCGGGGGTTCTCCTACGACGATGTCGTCGACGCGGTGGAGACGCTGGTCGACACCTACATCGGCCTGCGCGAGACCCCGCAGGAGGATTTCCTGGCCGCCTACCGCAGGGTGGGTGATGCCCCGTTCAAGGAGGCGCTCTATGGGACGGCATGAAGCCCTTGCGGCAGTCGACGACACGGGCGATCTCGCGAGCGTGCTTGCCGCCCGCTTCGACGGCGCGCCGGCGGAAGAGGTGATCACCGCGGCGCGGGAGCAGTTTGCAGACGGCCTCGCGCTAGTGTCCTCCTTCGGGGCGGAATCGGCGGTGCTTTTGCATCTCGCCGCCCGCGTCGATCCGGCACTTCCGGTGCTGTTCATCGACACCGGCAAGCTCTTTCCGGCAACGCTGCGCTACCGGGACACGCTGGTCGAGCGTTTCGGCCTCAGGGACGTGCGGGTGCTGAAGCCCTCAGTGGAGGATCTTCAGGCGGAAGATCCGACCGGCGCGCTGTGGATGCGCGACACCGACGCCTGCTGCGACATCCGCAAGGTGCGCCCGCTGGCACGCGCGGTCGCGGGCCTCGATGCCTGGATTTCCGGCCGCAAGCGGTTTCAGGCCAGCTCGCGCTCCAATATTCCGCTGTTCGAGGCCGACGGTCCACGCGTGAAGGTCAATCCGCTTGCCGACTGGGACCCTGGCGATCTGCGCGCCTATATGCAGGCGCACGACCTGCCGGCCCATCCGCTGGTCGCGGAAGGATATCCTTCCATCGGCTGCATGCCCTGCACAAGTCCGGTGGCTGAGGGCGAAGACCCGCGCGCCGGACGCTGGCGCGGCGGCGAGAAGACGGAATGCGGGATCCATTTCCCGCTTCCGCAGGAAAACGAGAACGGAGCGGGGATCTGACCATGGCGGCACAGCTTTACAAAGACGGCGGCTTTGTCGCCGATGACTGGCGCCATCTGGGCGACGACGAACCGCTGCCCGAGGCGGGCGCCGTCATCCTGCCGCTCGCGCGCTTTCTGGAGAATGTTGCGACAGCGCCGGCCTCTCTCAAGCTTGCGGTGCTCCTGCGCGCGGCGGACGATCCCGACGCGCTGGCACCGCATTTGTCGCGGCTGGAGCTGATCGCCGTCGACTTCGCCAAGTTCTCCGACGGACGCGGCTATTCCACAGCGCGGCTGCTGTGCCGGCGCCACGGCTTCGACGGCGAGCTGCGGGCGGTCGGCGATGTGCTGCTCGACCAGATCCCCTTGATGCGCCGCTGCGGCTTTACCGCCTTCGAGATCGTGCACGCGCCAACGCGTCGCGCCCTTGAGGCTGGTCACAATGTCGAGGTGCCGTTATATCTGCAGCCTGCGGAGCGGGCCGGCGAACGCCCAGCCGGCGCGCGCGCCTGGGCCAGGCGCCCGGCGGCATCGCCGGTGTGAGACTGTCCATTGCTGTGCATCGGGTGCCTGGACCGCGATGCGCACACCGGCCGGACCGGACCCCGGCGGCCTGTCGTGAATTGCGAATGTAAGGATGCATGGCATGAATGTGGTCGATCTTTCCGGTACCACGGCGGATGTCGTTCCCGCCGGCGCCACCGCCGAGACCGTGACCGAGGTCCAGCATTACACCGACGACCTGTTCCGCTTCCGCATGACGCGGCCGGCAAGCTTCCGCTTCCGCTCCGGCGAATTCGTGATGATCGGCCTGATGGTCGGCGAAAAGCCGATCTACCGCGCCTATTCGATCGCCTCGCCCTCCTGGGACGAGGAGCTTGAGTTCTTCTCCATCAAGGTCCCCAACGGTCCGCTGACCGAGCATCTCGCCAGGATCAAGGTCGGCGACAAGGTGCTGATGAAGAAAAAGCCGACGGGAACGCTGGTCAATGACGCGCTGATCGCCGGCAAGCGGCTCTACATGTTCTCCACCGGAACGGGCTTTGCCCCCTTCGCGAGCCTCATTCGCGATCCGGAGACCTACGACAAGTTCGACGAGGTCATCGTCACCCATTCCTGCCGCTTCAAGGCGGAGCTTGCCTATTCCATCGAGACGGTGGCGGCGGCCAAGGAAGATCCGCTGATCGGCGAGCTTGCCTCCGAGCGGCTGCGTCTCTTCACCTCCACGACGCGCGAGCCTTCGGAGCATGTCGGCCGCATCACCACGCTGATCGAGAGCGGGGAGCTGTTCGAGGCGCTTGGCGTTCCGCCGCTTGATCCCGCGACGGATCGCGGCATGATCTGCGGCTCCATGGCCATGCTCAAGGACACCAAGGCGCTGCTGGAAGCGCGCGGTCTCACCGAGGGCGCCAACAATCGACCGGCCGAATTCGTCATCGAGCGCGCCTTCGTCGGTTGAAGATCCGCCGTCCTCGTGCCATCGCTCCCGACAAAGCGGCAGGGGCGGGAAACGACGGAGCGGACGTGTGAGCGACGACGGGACGACGGCTGGCGGCGAGGACAGGGATGCGCGCGTGCGTATTCTCGACACGCGCACGCTTTACCAAGGCTTTGCAACCTACCGGGAAATGGATGTCGAGGAGCGCCGCGCCGATGGCTCGACGCATCGGCTGTCGCGTGAATACCAGACGCGCCGGGATGTCGTGGCGGTGCTGCCCTTCGATCCGGAGCGAAAGGTCGCGCTTGTGGCGCGGCAACTGCGCGTGCCTTTGCTTGCGCGCGGCGACGACGATGGCTTCCTGATCGAGGCGCCGGCCGGTTATGTCGACGACGGCGAAACGCCTCTCGACGCTGCCCGACGCGAGGCGGCGGAAGAGGTCGGGGTTGTTCTCAAGCATCTCGATCCGGTCGGCCGGGTCTATTCCTCGCCCGGCGCCATGACCGAACGGATCGACCTGTTTCTAGGCGAATACACCTCCGCCGACCGCCAGAGCGCCGGCGGCGGGCTTGCCCATGAGGGCGAGGAGATCGAGGTGCTGGAGCTTCCGCTTTCACGGCTTGTGTCGGACCTGCAAAGCGCCGGCAGCCAGGACGCCAAGACGCTGCTTCTGGTGCAGGCGCTCATGTTGCGCCGCACCGAACTTTTTGCGTAACCTCGTCGCAACGTGCCGGGGCGGCCCTTCGGTCGCATCCTGGCGATTTCCCTGAAAATCCGAGGATCCTGCAATGTCGATGAACCGTACCGTGCGTCTCGTCAAACGTCCCGCGCCCGGCCTTGTCAGCCCGGACTGCTTCGAGATCCGCGACGAGCCGGTGACTGAGCCGGGCGAGGGCGAGTTTCGCGTGCGCGCCGAATATGTCTCGCTCGATCCGGCCATGCGCGGCTGGGTGAACGAGGGCAAGTCCTATGTGCCGCCGGTCGCGCTTGGCGATGTCATGCGCGCCTTTTCCGCCGGCACGGTGGAGGCGTCCAATCACCCCGAGTTTCGCGAAGGCGACAAGGTGGTCGGTCTCTTCGGCGTGCAGACCCACGCGATCTCCGACGGACGCGGCGTGCAGCGCGTCGACACCGCCATCGCGCCGCTGCAAAGCTGGATCGGCGGCCTCGGCATGCCGGGCCTGACCGCCTATTTCGGCCTGTTGCGCGTCGGCGAGGCCAAGGCCGGCGACACGGTGGTCGTTTCGGCCGCCTCGGGCGCGGTCGGCTCGCTGGTCGGCCAGATCGCCAAGCTCAAGGGCTGCCGCGCGGTCGGCATTGCCGGCGGGCCGGAAAAATGCCGGGCGCTGCTCGAGGTCGATGGCTTCGACGCGGCGGTCGACTACAAGGCGGGCGACCTCGGCGCGCAGCTCGACAAGGCCTGTCCGGACGGGATCGACGTCGATTTCGAAAACGTCGGCGGCGAAATCCTCGACACCATCCTGCCGCGCATGAACACCTTTGGACGCATTGCGGTCTGCGGGCTGATCTCCGCCTATACGGCGACCTCCGTGCCGCCGGGACCGGTGAACCTGCGCTATGTGCTCACCCAGCGGCTGAAGATGCAGGGGCTCATCGTCTTCGATTTCGCCCGCGACAATGCGGTTGCGCTTGCCGATCTCGGCGCCTGGGTGAAGGAGGGCAAGCTGAAGCTGCGCGAGGACGTGCGCGAAGGCGGGGTCGATGCCTTCGTGGAGACGCTGAACCTGCTCTACACCGGTGGCAACTTCGGCAAGCTCAGCCTGAAGGTCTGAGCTCAGTGCCAGTGGCGCGTCGCCATTCTCCTGACACGATGTCCCCGCCATCATTGCGCGGTGGCGAGATGCGGTTGGGAGGATGGCGATGCGGTTGAAGCGGATGAAAACGGGGGCCCGGGCCGGGCTCGTGGCGGCGGCGCTCGCCGCCGGGGCGATGCTTGCCTCCTCCGATGCGCTGGCAGCCTCGCTCGACAGCTGTGTTGCCAATATCCGCGCGCAGGCGATCAAGGCCGGCGTGAGCCGCGCCACCGCCGACCGTGCCCTGTCGGGCGTCGCCTATGACGAAAAGGCGGTGCGGTTTTCGCAAAGCCAGCCGGAATACAAGACCCCGATCTGGGACTATCTCGCCTTTCTGGTCGACGAGGAACGCATCACCGACGGCAAGAAGATGCTAGACCGTCACGCCAACACGCTGGCCCGGGTCGAAAAATCCTACGGCGTCGACCGGTACATCGTGCTCGCGGTATGGGGCGTGGAAAGCGACTACGGCCAGTTTCGCGGCGATTTTCATGTGCCGCATGCGCTTGCCAATGTCGCCTGCAACGGCCGGCGCGCGAAATACTTCCGCTCCGAGCTGGTTGAGATCCTGAAGATCGTCGACCGGGGCGACGTCAAGCTGACGGACCTGCAAGGGTCCTGGGCGGGCGCCTTCGGCCAGACCCAGTTCATGCCCTCGACCTATCGCCGGCTTGCGGTCGACTATGACGGCGACGGCCGGCGCGATCTGGTGAACTCCGTTCCTGATGCTCTCGCTTCCACGGCGAATTATCTCAAGAAGGCGGGCTGGGTGACCGGCATGCCCTGGGGCTACGAGGTGCGCCTGCCCAAGGGCTACAACGGCCCGTCGGGGCGCAAGAACCGCGCGACCGTCACCGCCTGGGGCAAGCGCGGCATCACCCATCTCGACGGCGGCAAGATCGCGGGCGAGGCGCGCGCGGGCCTGCTGTTGCCGGCCGGTGCCGACGGCCCGGCGTTTCTGGTCTTCAAGAATTTCGACGCGATCTATTCCTACAACGTCGCGGAAAGCTACGCGCTGGCGATCTCCCATCTCGCCGACCGGCTGCGCGGCGCCGGCCCCTTCGCCACGCCCTGGCCGACCTCGGATCCCGGACTGTCCCGGGCCGAGCGTTTGAGGCTCCAGGAGCTTTTGCTGCGCGCCGGCTATGACATCGGCGAGGCCGACGGCCGTGTCGGCCCGGCAACCCGCGCCGGGATCAAGCAGGCGGAGGCGCGCTTCGGCATGCCGCAGACCGGCCGGCCCGGCCGCAGGATCTACGAGAAACTCGGCGGTCGGTAGCCGCAGGTCGCAACGAACGGCTGCGGCTCACCCCTTGCCGGGAATGCCCTTGAAGGCCTCCTTGCCCCAGACCCGCTTCACGGTCTCGTCGCGTCCGCACGACCAGCGATAGAAGCTGTAGCGGGTGCTGCTCTTCTCGTAGAAGTCCTGGTGATAGTCCTCCGCCGGATAGAAGGTCGCGGCCGGCAGGATCGGGGTAACCACCTCCTTGTCGAGAATGCGTGCGGCTTCCGCCTTTTGCTGTTCCGCGACCTGTTGCTGGGCGTTGTCGGTGACAAAGATCGCCGTGCGATAGGACGGGCCCCGGTCGCAGAACTGTCCGCCCGCATCCGTCGGATCGACGCTGCGGAACAGGGCGGCCACCAGCTCCGCGTAGCTTACGGTGTCCGCGTCGAAGGTGATGCGGACGGCCTCGTAGTGCCCCGTTCCGCCCTCGGTCACGGCGGTATAGGTCGGATTGTCGAGCGTGCCGCCGGTGTAGCCGGAGACCGTTTCCAGAACGCCCGGGATCGCGTCGAAATCCGATTCCACGCACCAGAAACAGCCGCCGGCGAAAATCGCCGTCTGTTTATCCGCCGCGGTCGCGGGGCCGGGCAGGGCGGTCGCCAGCGCCGCCAGGAAGAGCGCTCCGATCAGGCCGCTTGCGGCCCGCCGTGTACAGGTCGTTGTCATGGAAATCTCCTTCTGATCGCCCAGCAAATGGCTGCCACCGGGCCGGCGATCAAGTCAAAGCCGTATCACATCCTCGGGATGGACACGGCCGGGCTCGCCGCGGACGGACGCGCCCATTCGGATTGCGGGGGCTGGTGCCATCGGCTACCGTCCCCGCAACATCGTATTCGTATGACAAACGGGAGGACGGCTTTGTCCAGCGAAATCAGGCGTTTCCAGGCCGTGATCGACGGCGTCGCCGGAGAAGCGACCGGCGGCCGTCGCATCGACGTGATCGCGCCGAGCACGGGCGAGGTTTTCGCCAGCATTCCGCGTTGCGACGCGGGCGACGTGGGGCGCGCGGTGGTTGCCGCGCGCAACGCCTTCGAGGGCGGCAACTGGGCCGGTACGCCCGCCGTTGAGCGCGGGCGCATCCTGTCCCTGCTGTCCGCGCTGATCCTTGCGAATATCGACGAACTGGCGGAGCTGGAATCGCGCGACACGGGCAAGCCCTTGCGCCAGGGCCGGGCGGATATCGTCAATGCCGCGCGCTATTTCGAGTTTTACGGCGGCGCCGCCGACAAGGTCACCGGCGACACGCTTCCGGCCCAGACCGGTTTCATGGCGATGACCCTGCGCGAGCCGCATGGCGTCGTCGGCTCGATCGTGCCGTGGAACTATCCGGCGCAGATCATGGGCCGCGTCGCGGGGGCCGCCCTTGCCATGGGCAACACGCTGGTGATGAAACCGGCCGAGGACGCCTGCCTGTCCGTGCTGCGCATCGCCGAGCTTGCGCTGGAGGCCGGGCTTCCGGCCGGTGTGTGGAACGTGGTGCCCGGCTACGGCGAGGAGGCCGGCGCCTCGCTTGCCAATCATCCGGGCATCGACTTCCTTACCTTCACCGGCTCGCCGGAGGTCGGAACGCTGATCCAGACGGCAGCGGCCAAGAACCACATCGGCTGCACGCTGGAGCTTGGCGGCAAGTCGCCGCAGATCCTCTTCGCTGATGCCGACCTGGAGGCCGCGCTGCCGGTGATCCTGAACGCCATCGTGCAGAACTGCGGCCAGACCTGCTCCGCCGGCAGCCGTCTTCTGGTCGAGGCGGCGGCCTTCGATGCGGTGGTGGAGGAGTTGCATCACCGCTTCCGCGCGCTTGTCAGCGGTCCGCATGACGCCGACCTCGACCTCGGCCCCCTGATCAACGAGGCGCAGGCGCGGCGGGTGGAGGCCTTTGCCGAGGAGGCGGAGGCCGAGCAGATCCCGCTGATCGCGGAAGGCTCGATCATGCCGGACAGCCCGGCCGGCGGCTTCTATCAGCCGGCGCGGGTCTACGGTCCGGCGCCGCGCGATGCCCGCCTGGCGCAGGAGGAGGTCTTCGGTCCCGTGCTCGCGGTCATTCCCTTTGCCGACGAGGCCGAGGCGGTGGAGATCGCCAATGGCACCGACTATGGCCTCGTCGCCGGTGTGTGGACCCGCGACGGGGCGCGGGCGATGCGTGTGGCGCGCGCGGTCCGGGCCGGGCAGGTCTTCGTCAACGGCTATGGCGCGGGCGGCGGGGTCGAGCTGCCCTTCGGCGGCTTCAAGAAATCCGGTCACGGGCGGGAAAAGGGCTTCGAGGCGCTCTACGAGTTCTCGGCGCTCAAGACCGTCGTCGTCAATCACGGATAGACCGCGCGCCTCAAGAGCGCGGCAGCAATCGGGAGAAACTGCATGGGCGGACGTCTTGCGGGCAAGGTGGCGATCGTCACCGGTGCCGGGTCGGGCTTTGGCGAAGGCATTGCGAAACTCTATGCCGGGGAGGGCGCGTCGGTGATCGTCGCCGATGTGAATGGCGATGCGGCGTCGCGGGTTGCGGGCGAGATCGGCGCGAGCGCCCATGCCGTGACTGCCGATGTGGGCAAGCGCGCGGGCGCGGAGGCGATGTGCCTGGCCGCCGGGGAGCGCTTCGGCGGGCTGGACATTCTCGTCAACAACGCCGGCTACACCCACCGCAACGGGTCGCTGATGGAGGTCGACGAGGACACGTTCGACCGGATCTTCCAGGTCAACGCCAAGGCCATCTATCTGGCGACGCAGGCGGCCGTGCCGATGATGAAGGCGCGCGGCGGCGGCGTGATCCTCAACACCGCCTCGACGGCGGGCCTGAGGCCGCGTCCGGGGCTGACCTGGTACAATGCCTCCAAGGGCTGGGCGATCACCGCGACCAAATCCATGGCGGTCGAACTCGCCCCCGACAACATCCGCGTCAATGCGCTGTGCCCGGTCGCGGGCGAGACCGGCATGCTGTCGCTGTTCATGGGAGAGGACACGCCGGAAAAGCGGGCGCAATTCGTCGCCAGCATTCCCCTTGGCCGGCTGTCGCAGCCGCGCGACATCGCCAATGCCGCGCTGTGGCTCGCCTCCGACGAGGCCGACTTCATTACCGGCGTGGCGCTTGAGGTCGACGGCGGACGCTGCATCTAGGGGAGGGGTGAGGGGCAAGGCACGCAGCCGCGCCTTGCCCCATGGTGTTACGTCTTGAACTTCCGGATCTCGCCGCTTGCAAGCCGCGCGCTGTAGGAGTTCAGCTCCTTCCTGACGAGCTTCATCAGGAAATAGAGCGCGAAGATGTTCACCACGGCCATCGAGAAGATCGCCGCATCGGAGAAGTCGATGACGGGGCCGAGGCTTGCCGCCGCGCCGATCACGATGAAGATGCAGAAGATCACCTTGAAGACCAGTTCGGTCGTCTTGCCTTCGCCGAACAGATAGGTCCAGGCTTTCAGGCCATAGTAGGACCAGGAGATCATCGTCGAGAAGGCGAAGAGCACCACCGCGAGCGCCAGCACATAGGGGAACCAGGAGATCGACGATCCGAAGGCCGCCGATGTCAGGGCGACGCCCGAGGTGTCGCCGATGGTCTTGATCGCGCTTCCCGCCTCGTTGAGCACGAACTGGCCCGTCTCGGGGTTGACGATCAACTGTCCGGAAATGGTGATCACCAGCGCGGTCATCGTGCAGATGACAACGGTGTCGATCAGCGGTTCCAGCAGCGACACGAAGCCCTCCGTGATCGGTTCGTTGGTGCGCACGGCCGAGTGGGCGATGGCGGCGGAGCCGACGCCGGCCTCGTTGGAGAAGGCGGCCCGCTTGAAGCCCTGGATCAGCGCGCCGACAAGGCCGCCGGCGACACCCAGCCCGGTAAAGGCGCCGGCGAAGATCTGGCCGAAAGCCCAGCCGATCTTGTCGTAATTGACCAGCAGGATGACCAGTGCCGCGCCGACATAGAGGATCCCCATGAAGGGCACGACCTTCTCGGTCACGCGGGCGATCGACTTGATGCCGCCGACAATCACGGCGAAGACGACCGCCGCGAAGATGAGCCCGGTAATCCAGCCCGGGTAGTCGCCGACGATCCCGGCGATCTGGGCATGGGCCTGGTTGGCCTGGAACATGTTGCCGCCGCCGAGCGCGCCGAGGATGCAGAAGACGGAGAACATCACGGCCAGGATCTTGCCGCCGGGAAGGCCGAGCTCCTTGAAGCCCTTCGACATGTAGTACATCGGTCCGCCGGAAACGGTGCCGTCGTCATACTCGTTGCGGTATTTCACGCCGAGGGTGCATTCGGTGAATTTCGAGGCCATGCCCATCAGGCCGGCGAGGATCATCCAGAAGGTGGCGCCCGGACCGCCGATGCCGACGGCGACCGCGACACCGGCGATATTGCCGAGGCCGACCGTTCCCGACAGGGCGGTTGCCAGCGCCTGGAAATGGCTGACCTCGCCCGCGTCCTTGGGGTCGGAATAGTCACCCTTCACCAGCGCGATGGCATGGCCGAAGAAGCGGAACTGGACGAGGCCGAAATAGACGGTGAACACCGAGGCCGCGACGACGAGCCAGAGTACGATCCAGGGAAAGGCGGTTCCGGGAAAGGGCGCGAAGATGAAATTGACGAAGGGGCCGGTGACGGTCGCGAAGGTCGCGTTGACCCGTTGATCGATGGTCATGGCCTCCTGGGCGAGGGCGGGAGCGGACAGGCCGACTGCGGCGGCCTGCGCGAGCAGGATCTTGCTGAGGTTTTTCATGATGCCACCTCAGACGACGACCGTGACGGGCACGCTGGCGCTCATCACGAGGTTTGAGGTCGCGCTTCCGAAGATGCGCCGGGTGAAACCGCCCTCGGAGGAGCGTCCGACGATGATCTGGTCGGCGCCCTGTTCCTCCGCGAGGGCGTTCAGCGTTTCGGCCACGTCGCCGTGACGCACAACCCCGGAGGCGGTGAACCCGGCGTCCTGCAGCTTCTTCACGGCCGGGTCGATGATCCGGCTCTTGGCGGTGGAGATTTCCTCTTCGCGGCGCTTGTGGCGCTGGGCGTTTTCTTCCTGCGTCTGGAACGAGTAGGGCGACCACTCGATGACATAGGCGGCAATGAGTTCGCAGTCGCCGATCAGCTTCGCCAGCATCTGCGCATGGGCCATGGCGCGCTCGCCCGATCCGTGGCCGTCCAGGCCGATCAATAATTTCATTCCCATTTCTTCCTCCTGAAATCAGGGTTCCCCGATGGTCGTTTGATGTCGAAGGCGCTGGCGCGGTTGAGGTCTGCGCTTCTCGCACCTTCAGCGATCAATTATAGGAAAAAAGACTGGTTAATGTGCCTATATTTGGTCTATATTCAGGAAATAGACCTAAACTTTAGAGAAAAATAGCCATATTGGCTGCGAAACGGACTTTTCGACTGAAGGGGCAACTGCGTGAGGCGGCATCTCGATGCGATTGATCGCAAGATCCTGAACGCGCTTCAGCGCGACGGACGACTGTCCATCGTCGAGCTGGCAAACCGGGTCGGCCTGACCAAGACCCCCTGCGCGCAGCGGGTGCGCCGGCTGGAGCGGTCGGGGGTGATCAGCGGATACGCGGCGCGGCTGGATCCGGTCGAGGTCGACCGGAATCACGTCACCATCGTTCAGGTCAACATGATGCTGACCGCCGACACGGCGCTGTCGGATTTCAACGACGCGGTCAAGCGCATCCCGGAAATCCAGACCTGCATGATGATCGCGGGATCCTTCGACTACCTGCTTCAGGTGCGCACGCGCGACATCGCCCATTTCCGCCAGCTGCTGGGCGACAAGATCAGCAAGTTGCCGAACGTCATGCAGACGCATTCCTTCGCCGTGCTGGAGACGGTGAAGGACAGCGAAATCATCGAGATGGCAGAAGAGCGCGCGCGGATCTAGGCGAAACGGCCGCGCTTACGAGGCGACGACGCAGTCCCGCCCGGCGGATTTGGCCGCATAGAGCTGGATGTCTGCGGCATGGAGCGCGTCTTCCAGTGTATCGGCGGTGCCGTCGTTGAGGCCGATGCTCAAGGTGACCGGGCCGATCCTGCTCAGCGTGCCGCCGGGGCCGGTGAGGGTGTTCATGCTGCGGCGCAGGGCGTCGAGGAAGCGCGTACAGGCCGCATGATCCAGCTCGGGCAGCACGACGCAGAATTCGTCGCCCCCCAGACGGGCGGGAAATGCCTGCGGCGGACAGCACTCGGCAAGCGCCCGCCCGAAGGCCCGGATCAAGGCATCGCCGGCCTCATGGCCATGGGTATCGTTCACGCTCTTGAAGCGGTCGATGTCGATCGAGGCGACCCTTACGCCCGCGCCCTTGTGGCGCGCCGTGTCGAAGATCCCGCGGCCCTGGGAAAACAGGTGACGGCGGTTGGACAGGCCGGTAAGCGCGTCGCGGTGGGCCATGTCGGCCAGCGCCTGGATCCGGTCGAGCGTGTCGAGGTTCTGCGAGATCCGCAGCATGAATTCTTCCGGAGTGCAGGATTTCGGCAGAAAGTCGTTTGCGCCCGATTTCAGGAAGCGGGCGATGATTTCCGGTCCGGCCTGTCCCGACAGGCCGATCACCGCCAGTTCGTGCATGCCGTGGCGGGCGCGCAGATTGCGCAGCAGCTCGAACCCGTCGGCGCGCGGCATCAGATAGTCGAGCACGACCAGGCGGAGGTTCGGGATGGTGTCGAGCATCGCCAGCGCGGCGCCGTGATCGCTCGCGGTATGGACGTTGAGCTGGTAGAGCCTGAGCCGGCGCGCCACGATCTCCAGGTCGACCCGGCTGTCGTCCACCACCAGGGCATCAATGTTCCGGTTGGCATAGACGCGCTGCACCAGCGACGTCACATAGGCAAGGCTCGAGGCGTTGTCCTTCAGGATGTAGTCGACCACACCCTTTGCGAGCAGCGTGTCGCGCAGCCGTTCGTCGAAGCGGCCGGAGAACACGATGGTCGGCAGACGCGCCGCCATGGTGACATCGACGATCTCGCCGTCGGGCGCATCCGGGAGCGTCAGGTCGACAAGGGCGACATCCAGCGTGATTGCCGGATCCGCGATCACCCGTTCGGCGTCGGCGCGGGTGGGCACGGAGATAACGTCGAGTCCTGCAAACGTGCTGAGCTGGCGCTTGATCACCCGTTCGAAGAACGGGGTGTCCTCAACAAGAAGAACCTGTCCCATGGCGCGCTCTCGGTCCTTTGCCGGTCCCGTGGTGGTGAGAACAATTGTCCGTGACGGGTTAAGGAAACGTTCATCCGGAAAGGGGCGATTCGCAGTGAACCGTTCCAAGGCCAAAACGGCCGGACGCGCGGGGCGTCCGGCCGTCTTCGGGCGATCCGGATGTTACGGTTCCACCGTCAGGCGGGAACCTTGACCTTCGCCTTGGTGTTGGCGAGCACGTCCTCGATTGTCACGTCCGGGGCGAGTTCAACCACCTCCAGTCCGTCGTCGGTGACGTCGAAGACACCAAGGTTGGTGATGATGCGGTTGACGCATTTCACGCCGGTCAGCGGCAGGGTGCATTCCGGCAGGAGCTTGGGGTCGCCCGCCTTGGAGGTGTGATCCATGATCACCACCACGCGCTTGACGCCGGCAACGAGATCCATCGCCCCGCCCATGCCCTTGACCATCTTGCCCGGGATCATCCAGTTGGCGAGATCGCCGTTTTCAGACACTTCCATGGCGCCGAGGATGGCCATGTCGATATGACCGCCGCGGATCATCGCGAAGCTGTCGGCGGACGAGAAGAAGCTCGTCTGCGGCAGTTCGGTGATGGTCTGCTTGCCGGCGTTGATCAGGTCCGGGTCGATTTCGTCCTCGGTCGGGAACGGGCCCATGCCGAGCATGCCGTTTTCCGACTGCAGCGTCACATGGACGCCTTCGGGGATGTAGTTCGACACCAGCGTCGGAATGCCGATGCCGAGGTTCACGTAGAAGCCGTCTTCCAGCTCCTGCGCCGCGCGCCGAGCCATGTCATCGCGAGTCCAGGCCATGTCTGTTCTCCTTCGTTTTCTCAGGCTGCGCGCACGGTGCGCTTTTCGATGCGCTTCTCGTGGGTGCCCACGATGATGCGGTCGACGAAAATGCCCGGCGTGTCGATGTGGTCGGGGTTGAGTTCGCCGATCTCGACGAGTTCCTCGACCTCGACGACCGTGATCTTGCCGGCGGTCGCCATCTCGGGATTGAAGTTGCGGGCGGTCTTGCGGAAGACGAGGTTGCCTTCCTTGTCCGCCTTCCAGGCCTTGATCAGCGACAGGTCGGCGACCAGGCCCGTCTCCAGGATATAGGTCTCGCCGTTGAAGTCCTTGTGCTCCTTGCCCTCGGCAATGAGCGTGCCGACACCGGTCTTGGTGTAGAAGCCCGGGATGCCGGCGCCGCCGGCGCGCACGCGCTCGGCCAGCGTACCCTGCGGGTTGAATTCCAGCTCGAGTTCGCCGTTCAGATACTGGCGCTCGAAGGTGGCGTTCTCGCCCACGTAGGAGGAGATCATCTTCTTGATCTGACGGGTCTGCAGGAGAAGCCCGAGGCCGAAGTCGTCGACGCCGGCATTGTTGGAGATCGCTGTGATCTCCTTCGCGCCATTGTCCCGCAGCGCGACAATCAGATTCTCGGGAATGCCGCACAGGCCGAAACCGCCGGCCATGATCGTCATTCCGTCGAAAGTTACGCCCTCAAGCGCGGAAGCCGCGTCGGGGTAGATCTTATTCATAGGGATCTCCTTGCATCGGATGAATGCCGGGCGTTCGTCCCAACATGAACCGCTCGTCAGGGGCTTGTGATAACGCCAGAGGCCGCGCACCTCAAGCGCCAAGCGCAGACCGGTCGCTCGCCGGTGCCATTCGGGCGGCTTTCGCCTTGAACCGTTGCACGATAGAGCCTATTCCCGCATCAAGGGACATGCAGCGCGCCCGACGCTTGTACCCGCCCGCAAGAACCGGATCCGCACATGAAACGTCTTCTCGCGATAGCCGCTGCGATCGTTGTGCTGGGTGCGCTCCTGATTAGCGCGCCGGCGCTGCTCATCTCCACCGACGCCGCGCGCGCGCGCATCGAGACGCAGCTCTCGGCCTGGTTCGGGGCACGGGTGCGGGTCGGCGCGCCGCCGCGCCTTTCCGTCCTGCCGCGGCTCAGTCTCGGGCTCGACGACGTCAGCCTTGAGGGTCGCGGCTGGAGCCTGACGGACGCCCGGTTGACGGCCCGTCTCGATCTCTCCGCGCTTCTCGGCGGAACCACGCGCCTCGCCTCGCTTGCAATCGACAGTCCGACGATCCGCATCGCCGCGCCGTCGGAAGGCCGCCCGCAGGCCGCTTTCGCCGCCGGCCGCGCGCTGCAGCGCATCCTGCGCCATCCGCTCACCGTCTCGAATGCCAGCGTGGCGATCGGCGAGACGCAAGAACCGGTCCTGCGCGACATGACGCTCAGGCTTGCCGCCAGCGGCGACGGTGCCAGCATCCGCGGTGCCTTTCTGTTCGACGATCAGCGGGTGGAGGCCACCCTGTCGCTGGCCAACACCTCGGTGCTGGCAGGCGAGGGCACCGGCAGCGTGATCGCGACGCTCAATGCTCCGCTGGCGTCGTTGCGCATCGAGGGGATGGCGGGCGAGGGCGGCGCCCCGCGCCTTGCGGGAACCTTCGCCGCGTCCACCAGCGACTTGCGCGGCCTGATGCGGCGTTTGGGCTATGCGCTGATCGGCGATACGGCCTTCGGGGTCGCGGAGATCTCCGGAACCGGGTCTGTCTCGCTCTCCGCGCTTGAACTCGACGCGGCGCGGGTGGAACTCGACGGCAACGCCGGCGAGGGGCGCCTGGCGCTTTCGGACGGCAGCCTGCGGCCCCGCCTGGAGGGAACCCTGGCTTTCGAGCGGCTCGATTTTTCGCCCTATCTGGAAGACCTGCGCGGTTTTTCGCGCACCGGAACCCCCGAACCGGACTGGGTGCGCGCGCCGATGTTCCAGCTGTTGTCGGGGGCGGATATCGACCTGCGCCTGTCGGCGGCAAGCCTCGTTGCCGGCACGCTGGAGACCGGTCCGAGTGCGGTGTCGCTCCTGCTGCGCGACGGCGACCTCTCGGTCAACCTCAGCGAGACGCAGGTGGCCGGGGGAACCGGAGCCTTGACCGTTCGCGCCCGGCCCGAGGCGGAAAACGGCTATGCGGCGACCGCGATGCTGATCGGCGAGGATCTGGCCTTGAGGGAAATGCCCCTTCCCGAGGGCGGACCGCAGGTCGCCGCCGGCCGGGTCGGCGGCCGCCTGGACGTCACCGCCCGCGGGGCGACGCTGCTGCAGCTTGCGCAACGCTATGCCGGGACCTTGACCGTCGACGCGGAGGTCGTCGAGATCGGCGGGGGCGATATGGATGCGGCGATGGGGGGGCTGCTGGCCGGGGGGGCGGAAGGCGACGCCGGCAGCAGGTCGCGGTTCGAGACGGTTGCCGCGCGTCTGCAGGTCGATGCCGAGCGTCTGCAGGTGAGCCAGCTGGACGTGCTGACGGCGCGCCACCGGCTCGATCTCGCCGGCAGCATCGCGCGCGCCGATGCCGGCCTTGCGATGCGCGGTACCTTGAGCGAACGCCGTGGCGATGAAAACGGAGCCGATGCGCCGCCGGCGAAGGCGATGCCGGTGCTGGTGCGCGGCACGCTGCTGGCGCCGCGCCTTCTGCCCGACATGACCGGCCTGACGGGGCCGCCCGCGCGGTAGCGATCCTGCGTGAAACACGCGACTTCGCGCGGACCTCGGCCTGATGTATGAAAGAGCTGGAAGCTCAAGGGCCGGGGGCGGATTTCTTGCTGCGCATGCTGTCGACGTTGTTGAAAATCGGGCTGGCCTCGCTCCTCACGGGCGCGGTGCTGGCCGAATTCGACGTGTCCGCCAACGATCTTCTGGCCCAGGCCGGGCTCACCCCGCAGGACATCGCCGACTTCGCCGTGCAGACCTACCAGTGGGCGCTGCCGAATGTCATTCTGGGCTCGCTGATCGTCGTGCCGGTCTGGCTGGTGATCTACCTGTTCCGGCCGCCGCGCGGTTAGGCCGGGCCGGTCGCGCGGAGCCTCACGCCTGCGCCTCGGCGAGGCGCATGTCACGCTCCTTCAGCACTTCCTGGCGCTTGGTGACGATGGAGGCGGTGATGACGATCACCGTCACCAGCCCGACCAGAATGGTACAGACCGCGTTGATCTCCGGCGTCACGCCGAGGCGCACCTGGGAATAGATCTTCATCGGCAGCGTCGTGGCTTCCGGCCCCGTGGTGAAGCTTGCGATCACCAGATCGTCGAGCGACAGGGTGAAGGCGAGCATCCAGCCGGCGATCACGCCCGGCAGGATGATCGGCAGCGTCACCGAGAAGAAGGTGCGCAGCGGCGGGCAACCGAGATCCTGGGCCGCTTCCTCCAGCGCCCGGTCGAAGCCGGCGAGCCGCGACTGGACCACCACCGCGACGTAGCACATGGCAAAGGTGGTATGCGCGATCATGATGGTCCAGAAGCCGCGGGCCTGGTCGATGGCGACGAAGAGCAGCAGAAGCGACAGGCCGAGGATCACCTCCGGCATGACGAGCGGCGCATAGACCATGCCCGAAAACAGCGTCCGTCCGGCGAAGCGGCCCGAGCGCGCCAGCACGATGGCGGCCAGCGTGCCGAGCACGGTGGCGAGCGTTGCGGAGAAGAAGGCGACGCGCACCGTCACCCAGGCCGCGTCGAGCAGCTGCTGGTTGGAGAGCAACTCGACGTACCACTTGGTGGAAAAGCCGCCCCAGACCGTGACCAGCCGCGATTCGTTGAAGGAATAGATCACCAGCAGGACGATCGGCAGATACAGGAAGGCGAATCCGAGCACCAGCGAGGTGACGTTGAACCAGCTTGGCCCCTTGCGCATCAGTTCCGCCCTCCAGGTGTCGCTTCGCCGGTCATTGGCTCTTCTCCGCAACCCTTTGCTGCTGGTTCTGGAACAGCACGATCGGCACCACCAGAATGAGCAGCAGGATCACGGCGACGGCGGAAGAGACCGGCCAGTCGCGGTTGGTGAAGAACTCCGTCCACAGGGTCTTGCCGATCATCAGCGTGTCGGAGCCGCCGAGAAGATCGGGAATGACGAATTCGCCGACGGCGGGAATGAACACCAGGAAACACCCCGCGATGATGCCGGGCATGGAAAGCGGCACGGTGATGGTCCAGAAGGCGCGCCAGGGCGGGCAGCCGAGGTCGCTCGCCGCTTCCAGCAGGCTCACGTCCAGCTTTTCCAGGTTGGCATAAAGCGGCAGCACCAGGAACGGCAGGTAGGAATAGACGATGCCGATATAGACGGCGATATTGGTGTTGAGGATCGTCAGCGGATCGTCGATCACGCCGATCCACAGCAGGACCTGGTTCAGCAGGCCCTCGTTCTTGAGAATACCGATCCAGGCGTAGACGCGGATCAGGAAGCTCGTCCAGAATGGCAGGATCACCAGCATCAGCAGGGTCGCCCGCCACTCCTTGGGCGCGCGCGCCATGCCGTAGGCGATGGGGTAGCCGACGATCAGCGTGATCAGCGTCGAAATCGCGGCGATCTGGACGCTGGACAGATAGGACTTCCAGTAGAGATCGTCCTGGGTCAGCCAGATGTAATTCTCCAGCGAGAACTGGCGAATGGCGGCGACCACATTCGACCAGCCTTCAGCCAGGTCGATGGTCGGCAGATAGGGCGGAATGGCGACGGCGATTTCCGACAGCGAAATCTTGAAGACGATGAAGAAGGGCGCGAGGAAGAAGACGACCAGCCAGGCGTAGGGAATGGCGATCAGCAGCCACCCGCCGGCGCTGCGCCTTTGGCGGGGCGGGCGCGGAATGTCGCTGCCCGCGGTGGTGGCTGGAGCTGGCGTCCTGTCCGCGCGCGTCATCTGCCGGTCCCCCTGTTCGAATATGTGCCCGACACAGCCCTGGAGCGGGTCATTGGGTCAGCACGACGCCGGCGTCGCGGTCCCAGGAGAGCCAGACCTTGTCCTCCCAGCTCATCGGACGTTCCACCGTGCGCGAGCGGTTGGCGACGGTGGCGCGCACCGTTTCCTCCGCGGCGATATGCGTATGGTAGATCGACACGTCGCCGAGATAGCCGATGTCCCAGACCTCGCCGGACAGCCGGTTCGCCGGACCCTCCGGTTCGTCGAAGGAAATGCGCACCTTTTCCGGGCGGATCGCGAACCACACCGTGTCCCCGATCCCGGCCTCGACCGGTTGCGCGACTTCGATGGCGCAGTCGAACAGCGGAGCATGCAGCTTCGTCATCTCGCCGTCGCGCGCCGTCACCTTGCATTCCATCAGGTTGATGTCGCCGATGAAATCCGCGACGAAGCGCGAGTTCGGCACCTCGTAGATCTCCGAGGGCGTCGCGATCTGGACGATGCGGCCCTTGTCCATCACCGCGATGCGGTCGGCCATGGTCATGGCCTCTTCCTGATCGTGGGTGACGATCACGAAGGTCATGCCGAGGTCCTGCTGCAGGTCGGTCAGCTCGAACTGCGTTTCCTCGCGGAGCTTGCGGTCGAGCGCGCCAAGCGGCTCGTCGAGGAGCAGCACCTTCGGCTTCTTGGCGAGCGAGCGGGCGAGCGCGACGCGCTGGCGCTGGCCGCCGGAGAGCTGGTGCGGCTTGCGTTTGGCGAAGTCCTGCAGCTTGACGAGCGAGAGCATTTCCTCGACCCGCCCGGCGATCTCCGCCTTCGGCATGCCCTCCTGCTTGAGGCCGAAGGCGACATTCGCCTCCACGCTCATATGCGGAAACAGCGCATAGGACTGGAACATCATGTTGACCGGGCGCCGATGCGGCGGAACGCCGGCCAGGTTCTGCCCGTCGAGAAAGATCTCGCCCGCGTTCGGCGTCTCGAAGCCGGCGAGCATGCGCATCATCGTGGTCTTGCCGCAGCCCGACCCGCCGAGCAGGGCGAAGAACTCGCGCTCGTAGATCTTCAGGCTGAGGTTGTCGACCGCGGTGAAGTCGCCGAATTTCTTGGTGACGTTTCGAAATTCGATATAGGGCCGGGCCTGGGGATCGTCCCAGGGGGCAAAGTCGCGGCGGATCGGTCCGATCGGTTTCTTGGCCAAGCTCAACCCCTCCCTGGCGGATGACGTCGGGAGGCCCGCGAACCGGGCCTCCCGCGCACACTCACTGACCGGTCTTGACCGTGGTCCACTCCCGGGTGCGGGCCCGCATGGCGCGGGGCGACTTGGTGGTGGTGGAGAACAGGTTGTTCACCGTCTCCTCGCTCGGATAGATCGCCGGATCCTCAAGCACTTCCGTGTCGACGAACTCCTGGCTCGCCTTGTTGCCATTGGCGTAGAAGACGTAGTTGGTCGCCTTGGCGATCACCTCGGGGCGCATGATGTAGTCGAGGAAGACATGCGCCTCCTCGGTGTGCGGCGCATCGGCGGGGATCGCCATGTTGTCGAACCACATCATCGCCCCTTCCTTGGGGATCACATAGCTGACGGTCACGCCGTTGTCGGCTTCCGCGGCGCGGTCGCGGGCCTGCAGAACGTCGCCCGACCAGCCGATCGCCAGGCAGATGTCGCCATTGGCCAGCGCGTTGATGTACTCCGAGGAATGGAATTTCTGGATATAGGGGCGAACCTTCATCAGAAGTTCCGTCGCCTTCTTGAAGTCTTCCGGATTGTCGCTGTCGGGATCGAGGCCGAGATAGTTGAGCGCGGCCGGGAAGATCTCGTCGGCGGTGTCGAGCATGTGCACGCCGCAGTCCGCGAACTTCGAGACGACCTCGGGATCGAAGATCATGTCCCAGCTGTCGACCGGCGCGTCAGGCATGCGCTCCTTGATCTTCTCGACGTTGTAGCCGATGCCGGTGGTGCCCCACATGTAGTTGATCGCATACTCGTTGCCCGGATCGAACTTCTCGATGCGCTGCATGATCTGCGGCCAGAGATTGTCGAGGTTTTCCAGTTTGGACTTGTCGAGTTTCTGGAACACGCCGGCCTGGATCTGGCGACCGAGGAAAGTGCCCGTCGGCACGACGACGTCATAGCCGGTGCCGCCCGCGAGAAGCTTGGTTTCCAGCATTTCGTTGCTGTCGAAGACGTCGTAGACGACCTTGATCCCGGTTTCCTTGGTGAAATCCTCCAGGATGGATTCGTCGATATAGTCCGACCAGTTGAACACACGCACGGTGCGCTCCTGCGCCGAGGCCGCGCCGATCGCAAGGGCGCTCGCGAGCGCCACCCCTGTCAAGAAGAGCTTCTTCATCCTGTTCACCTCCGTTTGGCCCGTGCGCCGGTTTCCGGCCGTGGGCGTTCCGCTCTGTTTCGTGTCCGCGCGCCGGTCTGTGCGGCAGGCTTGTTCTGCGGACCGGCCACCCGTGGCGGACATGCGCCACCGGCAGCCTAGAAGCATTTCGCCCGCCGCCTCAAGGGGTGGCGACAGGCATGCCGTAAATTTCACCGTTTCGCCAACAACTTCCCCATTGCGTTCATCCCAGCGAGACCGTGCGGCCTCTCAAAGATACGTCTGGCGTTCCAGCGTCGAAATTTCGCGCCCGAATGCGAAGAGCTCGTGACGCTTGATGTCGGTGAGCACCTTGTGCATCTCCTCGCCCACCGCCTTCTTCATCCGCTCCGATGCCTCGAAGGCGTCGATCGCCTCGTCCATCCAGGGCGTGAGGCGCGGCGCCGTCTTTTCATAGGCGTTGCCGTCGACCGGCGGCGGCGGCGCGATCTCGCCGAGCACGCCGTCCATCATCCCGGAAAGGACGCCGGTCAGCACCAGATACGGATTGGCGTCGGCGCCGGCGATCCGGTGCTCGATGCGCGCCGATTCCGGCGTGCCGGCCGGCACCCGCAGCGCCACCGAGCGGTTGTCGTGTCCCCAGCAGATGGAGGTGGGCGCATAGGAGCCGGGCTGCATGCGCCGGAAGCCGTTGAAGGTGGAGACGAACAGGAGATGCGCCTCCGGCATGGTGTCGAGCAGGCCCTTGATGGCATAGCCGAGCCGCGTCTCGCCGTTGTCCGGATCGGCGAAGATATTGCCGTTGCCGTCCTCCAGCGAGCAGTGCACATGCATGCCGTTGCCGGGCCATTCCACGAAGGGCTTGGCCATGAAGGACGCCTTGAGGTCGTGCTTGCGCGCCACGCCGGCGACCAGCCGGCGCAGCAGCACCGCGTCGTCGGCTGCGCGCAGCGGATCGCGGCGGTAGTGCAGGTTGAGCTCGAACTGGCCGGGCGCGGCCTCCGACACGGCCGCGTCGGCGGGAATGTCCTGCGCGTCGGCCGAACGGCGGATCTCGTCGACCAGCGGCATGAAGGCCTCGAGGTCGGAAAGCGCGTACATGTTCTGCCGCGCCGGGCCGAGGTGGGTCGAAAACACCGGCTGCGGCGCGCCGCTCCAGTCGCCGTCGTCCTGATCCTCGAACAGATAGAATTCCAGTTCGAAGGCGGCGGTGGCGGTTAGGCCATGGGTGCCGAGCAGCTTCGTCATGCGGGCCAGCACGTGGCGCGGGTCGCACAGGAAGGCTGCGCCGTCGCGGTCGTGCATCGACAGCAGGACCTGTGCCGTCGGCCGTGCCGCCCAGGGCACGGAGCGCAACGTGCCGGGCACCGGCCAGCACACGCCGTCCTTGTCGCCGGTCTCGATGTGCATGCCGGTTTCCTCGACCTCGCGGCCCCAGACATCCAGCCCGAACAGTGAGAAGGGCAGCGCCACGCCGTTTTCGAAAACCTTGCGCAGCGCACTGCCCGGCAGCCATTTGCCGCGCAGCACGCCGTTGCTGTCCGGCAGGATCACCTCCAGCGTGTCCAGATCGGGGTGCTCGGCCTCGAACCGCGCGAGCTCCTCCTGCCAGGCGTCGCCAGTGTCTGGACGTGCCCAGGCGGAACGGGACGTGTGAAGCATGAAATCCTCCAGGAGGTCGGGCCATTGCGGCCGCGACGATTGCCGATTGGGTAAAAATGTGATCACGTAGCGACGACACTGTCAAGCAAGCCTGTCCGGAGGTCTGTGACCGCGATGCCCGTTTCCTCTTCCCGGCATGCCGCTGCGTCGGCGGATGCGGCGGCGCCGGCTCCGCGCCGGTCCGTTCGCGACGAGGTGGAGCAAAGCCTGCGCGCCGGTCTCCTGTCCGGGCGCTTCGTGCCCGGCCATTCGGTGACCTTGCGCGGGCTGGCGCAGGAACTGGGTGTCAGCCCCATGCCGGTGCGCGAGGCGGTGCGGGCGCTTTCGGCCGGAAACGCGCTGGAAATCCGCAGCAACGGGCGGATCCAGGTGCCGACGATGACGCCGCAGCGCTTGTCGGAAATCCTCACGGCCCGCCTTCTGCTGGAGCCGGAACTGGCCTTTGTCGCGGCCGCGCATCTGGGGTCCTCCGACGCGACGGCGTTGCGCAAGATCGACGACCGGGTCGACGAAAGCCTCTCCGGCGGCGATGCGGAAACCTATATGCGGGAGAATTTCGCCTTTCATTTCCACATCTACCGGGCTGCCGGGTCGCAGGTTCTGATGCCGCTTGTGGAAAGTCTGTGGTTGCAGTTCGCCCCCTTCATGCGCACGGTCTACGGCCGGGTCGGCACGGCGGCGCTCGACGATCACCACAAGGAGGCGATCGCCGCTGTGCGCAGCCGGGATGCGGGCGGCTTGCGCGACGCCATCGCCGCCGACATCCGCTGCGGCATGGAACTGCTCGACCGCAGCTCCGGGGAGGGCCTGCGGGAGGCGCAGCCGGGCCCCCCGGATTGACACATTCGGGTAAATGTGATCACAAATTGAGGTGCCTTGGCTTGCCGCGCAGTCGGTAGCCGGGGCGTGCGGCGCGGGACGTCCGGCCGTTGTGCGAGGAAAGCAGGTGCAACCGTGAGCAAGAAAAAGAAACCTCAGCCGAAGATCGAGAGCCGGCGCGGCGTTGCCTCACTGGAGGAGGCGAGCACCTGGCTCATCGAGCGGGGCATCGAGGACATCGAGTGCATCGTGCCCGATCTCGCCGGCGTCGCCCGCGGCAAGATGATGCCGACGGAGAAGTTCTTCTCCGGCCCGGTGATGACCATGCCCTCGTCGATCTTCGCGCAGACGATCTCCGGCGACTATCCGCCGGACGACGACCGCTTCCAGCACAATCCGACGGACGGCGACCTGTTCTTCCGCGCCGATTATTCGACGCTGACCACTGTGCCATGGGAGAGCGATCCGACGGCGCAGCTCATTCACGACGCCTACACCCGCGACGGCATTCCGGTGGAAACCGCCCCGCGCAACGTGCTGAAGCGGGTGCTGCAACTTTATGAGGACGAGGGCTGGGCGCCGATGGTCGCGCCGGAGATGGAGTTCTATCTGGTCAAGCCGAACACAGATCCGGATTATCCGCTCGAGCCGCCGACGGGGCGCTCGGGCCGTCCGGAGGTCGGCCGCCAGTCCTATTCGATCTCCGCGCTGAACGAATTCGACGACCTGATCGACGACATCTACGACCTGTCGGAGGCGCAGGGGCTGGAGATCGACACGCTGATCCACGAGGAAGGCGCGGCGCAGATGGAGATCAACCTGCGCCACGGCCATCCGCTGGAGCTGGCCGACCAGGTGTTCCTGTTCAAGCGCACCATCCGCGAGGCGGCGCTGCGCCACGACATGTATGCGACCTTCATGGCCAAGCCGATGTCGAACCAGCCGGGCTCCTCGATGCATATCCACCAGTCGGTGGTGGACGCGGAAACCGGCAAGAACATCTTCTCGCTGGAAAACGGCGAGGCGAGCCGGGAGTTTCTCTCCTTCATCGCCGGCCACCAGACCTATCTGCCGGCGGTGACCTGCATCATGGCGCCCTACGTGAATTCCTACCGCCGCTTCACGCGCGATTCCACCGCGCCCGTGAACGTCTTCTGGGGCTATGACAACCGCACGGTCGGCCTGCGCGTGCCCAATTCCAAGCCGGAAGCCCGGCGGCTGGAAAACCGCGTGCCGTCGTCGGACGCCAATCCCTATCTGGCAATCGCCGCCTCGCTTGCCTGCGGCTATCTCGGCATCAAGCAGAAGCTGACGCCGGACGAGCCGCGCACCGGCGATTCCAGCGACAAGATGCACGCGCTGCCGCGCGGCCTGCTGGAAGCGGTCGCCATGTTCGGCGAATGCGAGGAACTGCAGGAACTGTTCGGCGAGAAATTCGTCGCCACCTACCGGGCGATCAAGCAGGAGGAGTTCGAGACCTTCATGTCGGTGATCAGCCCCTGGGAACGCGAATACCTGCTGCTCAACGTCTGAGCGGGCAGGGCGCGTTCCCCACGCAACCCCTTATCACGCGCCTGTTTCGCCACGGGCAGGCGCATCGACATCTATCGCAGCGCGTCCGCGCAAGACGCGCCATATTCGGGAGACATCACGCCATGACCGGGGCCTCCAACCTTTATCCGACCCGCGAGCTGCAGGCGCGCGACGCGGCGCACCACATCCATCCCTTCTCCGACACCAAGTCGCTGAACGCGGAAGGATCGCGCATCATCACCGGGGCCAAGGGGGTCTGGCTGACGGACAGCGACGGCAACCGCTATCTCGACGGCATGGCGGGCCTGTGGTGCTGCCAGGTGGGCCACGGGCGCGACGAGATCGCGGATGCGGTGAGCCAGCAGATGCGCGAGCTCGACTATTACAACACCTTCTTCAAGACCAGCCATCCGCCGGTGATCGCCCTGTCGGAAAAGCTCGCCGAGCTGTCGCCGCCGCAGTTCAACCGCGTGTTCTTCACCTCGTCCGGGTCGGAAGCCAATGACACGGTGTTTCGCATGGTGCGGACCTATTGGGACCGCATGGGCAAGCCCGACAGGAAGATCATCATCGGCCGCTGGAACGGCTATCACGGCTCGACGCTTGCCGGCACCAGCCTGGGCGGCATGAAGGGCATGCATGAGCAGGGCGACTTGCCGGTGCCGGGCGTGCGCCACATCGCCCAGCCCTACTGGTTCGGCGAGGGCGGGGACATGTCGCCCGACGAGTTTGGCATCTGGGCCGCGCGCGAGCTGGAGCGCGAGATCGATGCCGCCGGTGCCGACAAGGTCGCCGCCTTCATCGCCGAGCCGATCCAGGGCGCGGGCGGGGTGATCATCCCGCCGGACACTTACTGGCCGGAGGTGGCGCGCATCTGCAAGGAGCGCGACATCCTGCTGGTCGCCGACGAGGTGATCTGCGGCTTCGGGCGTCTCGGCACCTGGTTCGGCTCGCAGTACTACGGCTTCGAGCCGGACCTGATGCCGATCGCCAAGGGCCTGTCGTCGGGCTATCTGCCGATCGGCGGGGTGCTGGTCTCCGACCGGGTCGGTGCGGCCTTCGTCGACAAGGACGGCGACTTCAATCACGGTTACACCTATTCCGGCCATCCCGCCTGCTGTGCGGCAGCCCTTGCCAATCTGGAAATCATGCAGCGCGAGAAGCTGGTGGAGCGGGTTGCCGACGACATCGGTCCCTATCTGCAGGCGCGCTGGAAGGCGCTTGGCGACCATCCGCTGGTCGGCGAGGCGCGCATGGTCGGTCTGGTCGGCGCGCTGGAACTGGTCCCCGTCAAGGGCGACCGCAGCCGCACGTTCGAAAACGTGGGAACCGTCGGCAACCTGTGCCGCGACCTCTCCTTCGACAACGGGCTCGTCATGCGCGCGGTGCGCGACAGCATGATCATCTCGCCGCCGCTGGTCCTGACCCACGAGGAGGCGGACGAACTGGTTGCGCGCGCGCACAAGACGCTGGACCAGACCTATGCCGCGCTGAAGCGCGACGGCCGCATCGCCGCCTGAAAGACCCGCGCGCCATGACCGACATCACCGAGGCCCATGCGCCCTCCTATTATGCCGCGACCGCGCCGGAACGCTCCGCGCGTCCGGCACTGGCGGAACCGGTCCGGGCCGATGTCGCCGTCATCGGCGCCGGCTTCACCGGCCTTAATGCGGCGCTGACGCTGGCGGAGGCCGGGCGCTCGGTCGTGGTTCTGGAGCAGAACCGGGTCGGCTGGGGCGCGAGCGGGCGCAACGGCGGCCAGCTGCACAGCGGGCAGAGGCGTGACCAGGAACATCTGGAAAGCGCCTATGGCCTGCCGACCGCGCGCCGTCTCTGGGAGATGGCCGAGGAGGCCAAGGCGCTGCTGCACGATCGTGCCGGGCGCTATGCCATCGATTGCGAGTGGATGCCCGGGCTGATCGAGGCGGCGCACAAGAAGGGCTTCGTCGACGACGAGCGCGCCTATGCGGAAAAGCTCGCGCGCGACTACGGCTACGACAAGCTGTCCCTCCTGTCGCGCGAGGAGCTTGCCGCCGCCATCGGCACGCCGGTCTATTACGGCGGGGTGCGCGACGCGGGTGCCGGACATCTGCACACGCTGAAACTGGCGCAAGGTCTCGCCGATGCGGTGGAAACCGCCGGCGGTGTGGTGCATGAGGCGACGAAGGTCACCCGCGTCACCCCACGCGGCGGGCGGGTGGTCGTGGAAACCACCCACGGTTCGGTCGATGCGGGCTCCGTGCTTCTCGCCGGCAATGGCTATGTGTCGGGGCTGGATCGCGACAGCGACGCCCGGATCATGCCGATCAACAACTACATCCTCACCACCGAGCCCCTGTCGCAGGCGCAGGCCGATGCGCTGATCCCGGGCCGCGAGGCCGTCTCCGACAGCCGCTTCGTCGTCTACTACTGGCGGCTGACCCAGGACCGGCGGCTGCTGTTCGGCGGCGGCGAGACCTATCGGCGCGGTTTTCCGCCCGACGTGCGGGCCTTCGTGCGCAATCACCTGAAGAACGTCTATCCGCAGCTGGTCGACGCGCCGGTGTCCCATGCCTGGGGCGGCACGCTTGGCGTCACCCAGACGCGCATGCCGTGCCTGCGGCGCACACAGCCCGGCGTCTATGTCGCGGCCGGCTTTTCCGGCCATGGTGTCGCCATGGCGGGCTTTTGCGGTCATGTCACCGCCCAGGCGATGATCGGCGATGCTGAGCGCTTCGACGTGTTCTCCAGCCTTCCCACGCCGCGCTTTCCGGGCGGGCGCGCCTTCCGCTGGCCGATCCTCGTGCTGGCGATGAGCTGGTTCGCGCTGCGCGACCGGCTTTAGCGGCCGCGCGCCGGGTCCTGCCCGGCCGTCACGTGCGCGCGGTGTTGTGGTCGCGGAAGCTTTTCGCCGAGGTGCGGGCCAGCAGGATCGACGGCAGCAGGCCGACGAGCACGATGGCAAGGGCTGCCAGCGCGCCTTCGCCCACCGCCTCGCGCGAGGCGGCGTTATAGACCGTCGTTGCCAGGGTCTCGAAGTTGAACGGCCGGAGCAGGATCGTCGCCGGAAGTTCCTTCATGCAATCGACGAAGGCGAGCAGCAGCGCGGTCAGCAGCACCGGCCGGATCATCGGCAGATGCACCTCGAAGAGGATGCGCCCCGAGCTGCGCCCGAGCGTGCGCGCGGCCATGTCGAGATGCGGCGTCACCTTGCCGAAGCCGCCTTCCACCTGCCCGTAGGCCACCGCCAGGAAGCGCACCATATAAGCGTAGACCAGTGCCGCGCCCGAGCCGACGAGCAGCAGGCCGGTGGAAAAGCCGAAGGTGGAGCGGGCGATGCCATCGACGAAATTGTCGAGGGTAGCGAGCGGGATCAGGATGCCGACGGCAAGCACCGTGCCCGGAATGGCATAGCCGATGGAGGCGACACGCCCGAAGAGCTGCGTCGCCGCATTCGGCCGCACCCGCTGCGAATAGGTCAGCACGACGCCCAGCACCACGGTCAGCAGCGCCGCGGCGACGGAGAGCGTCAGGCTGTTGACGACCGCCGAGATCAGGGCGGGGTCGGACAGTTCGTCGAGCCGGCGGCTGGCGTAGTCGACCAAGAGGCTTGCGGGAAAGACAAAGCCGAGGGCAACGGGCGTGGCGCAGGCGGCGATCGCAAGGCCGGCGCGCCAGCCAGTCAGCCGATAGCTCGGCAGCGCCAGATAGCGCGAGCTGGTGATGTGGAAGCGCTGCTTGCGCCGGGCGTGGCGTTCCACCCACAAAAGCGCGAAGACAAGCGCCAGCATGGCAACGGCAAGCTGCGCCGCCCCGCCAAGGCTCGAGCGGTTGATCCAGGTGTCGTAGATCGAGAAGGTCATCGTCTGCACGCCGAAGAAGGTGACGGCGCCGATGTCGTTCAGGCATTCCATCAGGGCAAGCGACAGGCCGACGACGATGGCCGGGCGCGCCAGCGGCAGCGCGACCCGGAAGAACAGGCGCAGCGGCCCCGCGCCAAGGGTGCGCGACACGTCGAGCGCGCAAGCCGATTGCAGCAGGAAGGACGCCCGCGTCGTCAGATAGATGTAAGGGTAGAGCACGAAGCTCATCACGAAGATCGCACCGCCGAGAGAGCGGATTTCGGGAAACCAGTAGTCGCGCGAGGTCTGGAACCCGAAGACGGCCCTCAGCGCCGACTGGACGGGGCCGGTGTAGTCGAGGATTTCCACATAGGTGTAGGCGATGATGTAGGTCGGCACGGCCAGCGGCACCAGCAGCGCCCAGTCGAACAGCGCACGGCCTGGAAAGCGGCACATGGTGACGAGCCAGGCGGTCCCCACGCCGATCACGAGCGTGATCGCGCCGACGCCGGCCATCAGCAGCACGGTGGTCCACAACGAGCGCGGCAGCACCGTTGCAAACAGGTGTCCCCAGATGTCGCCGGTCGCCTGGAAGGCCAGAACGATCAGCGCGATGACGGGCATCAGGGTCAGCGCGGCGGCGATGAAGCCGGTGCCGACCCAGATGCGGTCCACGGCGGTCGCTGCCGATTTCGGCGGACGTGCCGCCGCGAGGGCGTCGGAATGGGTTGCGTCGGTCATGCCCGGCTGTCTTGAAGGCTCGGCGCGGCTGGCGGCAAGCGGAAACGGGAAACGGCGCCCGGGCGAAATGGCCGGGCGCCGTGTGTTCTGGACGAAGCTGTCTTGATCAGCTGGAGGGCCCGTCGTTGAAGCCGACCTTGTCGACCAGCTCGCTGGCGGTCTTGCGGTTTTCGGCGATCTCGGAAAGCGGCAGGCTGTCCGGGGTCAGCTCGCCCCAGGAGGCGACGCGCTCGGAAACCGGAACGCCGGGCTTCACCGGATATTCGTAGTTGGAGTCCGCGTAGATGCGCTGGGCGTCCTCGGAGGTGAGGAACTCGATCAGCTTCTTCGCGGCATCCGGATGCGGGGCATGCTTGGCCATCACCACGCCGGCGATGTTCACATGGGTGCCGCGGTCCTGCGAATTCGGGAACAGGATCTTGACCGAGTCGGCCCACTCCTTCTGCTCCGGCTCCTTCTCGTTGGTCTGCATCTTGCCCATGTAATAGGTGTTGCCGAGCGAGATGTCGCATTCACCGGCGTAGATCGACTTCACCTGCGCCCGGTCGTTGCCGGACGGCTTCGAGGCGAGGTTGTCGCGCACGGCGGCAAGCCATTCTTCCGTCTTTTCCGCGCCGTGGTGCGCGACCATCGAGGCGAAGAGACCGATGGAATAGACGTGCTGGCCGGAGCGGGTGCAGATACGTCCGCGCCACTTCTCGTCGGCCAGTTCCTCATAGGTGATCGTGTCCTGCTCGACCCGGTCCTTCGAGGCGTAGATCACGCGCGCGCGGGTGGTCAGGCCGATCCAGTGACCTTCGGGGTCGCGGTACTCGGCGGGAATATTCGCCTCGATCGCGTCGGAGGTGACCGGCTGGGTGATGCCCATCTGCTTGGCGCCGTCGAGGCGGCCGATGTCGACGGTCAGCAGCACGTCGGCGGGCGAATTCGCGCCTTCCGCCTGGATGCGCTCGCCAAGTCCCTTGTCGGCGAAGATCACATTGGTCTTGATGCCGGTTTCCTTGGTGAAGGCGTCGAGCAGCGGCTCGATCAGAAACGGCTGGCGGTAGGAATAGATGTTCACTTCTCCGTCCGCGGCTGCCGGCATGGCGAAGCTGGCGGAGGTCAGGAAGAGGGCGGCAAGCGTGCAGGCACGCGCGGCCGTGGTCTTTTTGGTCATATCGAACTCCAGACGATCAGGGGGCAAGGCCCTGCCGAAGAGGCGGATGTCATCGCCGCGCCGCCCCGGTGCGGGTGCGTCGCGACTGGGGGCATCATAAAAACAGGAGTTTCTGTGTCAACAATAAAAGCGTGCAAAATCAATACCTTGGAATTATTCCAAAGTAACCTGAGTGGAGACGTCCGGTTTCGCCGGCTGGAGGCGTATCGAACCACCTGCAAGGCGTTCGCAAAAGCGAAGCCGGGTCAGGGAGTTGGCGTTCCGCCGGCGAGCACCTCGGCCATCCAGCGGGTGTCGATGTTCTGTCCGCACAGGATCACGCCGGGCGTTTCGCCGCGCTTCGTGTCCGCCATCAATGCGGCGAGCGGGGCCGCACCTGCGCCCTCTGCGACATTATGCGTCGTGCGATAGTAAAGGCGGATCGCCTCGGCGACCTGGTCGTCGCTGACGCGCACGATGTCTTCCGCACCGGCGCGGATCATCGCCAGCGCCTGTTCGTCGGGGCAGCGCACCGCCATGCCGTCGGCGAAGGTGGCGGCGCTCGCCGTTTCCGTCAGGTGTCCGCTTTCCAGCGAGCGCGCATAGGCGTCCGCCTTGTCGGAGACGACGCCGACGATCTTGGTCTTCAGCCCGAGCGCGTCGCGGGCGGAAATCAGGGCGCAGATGCCCGATCCCAACCCGATCGGCACATAGACCACGTCAAGCTCCGGCACCGCGCGGAAGAACTCCAGCCCGTAGGTGGCGACCCCGCGCACCAGATCGGCATGAAAGCTCGGGATCATCGTCAGGCCCTGTTCCTCGGCAAGGCGCATGGCCTCCGCCTTGGCGGCATCGAAATCGGCACCATGTTCGATGAGATTGGCGCCAAACGCCCGCATCGCCGCGTTCTTTTCGGTCGAATTGCCCTGCGGCACGACGATATGGCAGTCGAGGCCGAGCCGGCCGGCGGCAAAGGCCAGGCTCTGGCCGTGATTGCCCCGCGTGGCGGAAATGATGCCGGTGCCGCGCGGCATCTTTTCCGCAAGCCCCTGAAGCAGCACCAGTCCGCCGCGCACCTTGAAGGCGCCGGTCGGCGTGTGGTTCTCGTGCTTCACCCAGACCGTGCGGCCGACCGCCTCGCCGAGCAGCGGCCAGGCATATTGCGGCGTCGGGCGCATCGCGCGATAGACGATCTCGGCGGCGTCCTCGATGGCGGCGAGGGTAAGCATGGCAATCTCCGGAAGTGGCGCGGGCTGCGCGAAAGAGGCGGGCGTGCCGGGCCGGCGGCGCGGCCGGCCCGGTCGCAAAAGTTTCGCGCGTCTGCAAGGCCCCGGTCAATCCCGCAGGCGCTCCGCCTTGGACGGGACGTGCCCTATTCGGCGAGAACGCGCTGCGGCGGGAAGGTGATCTCGATCAGGGTGCCCTGATTGACCTCCGAATCGATGCGGAAGCTCGCCCGGTTGGCTTCCACCAGCGCCTTGGTCAGCGGCAGGCCGAGACCGGTGCCGCCGCCGTGGCGGGCGGTGTGCAGCTGGCGGAACGGCTCCATCGCCGCTTCCAGGTCCTTGTGGCTCATGCCGGTGCCGGTGTCGCGAACCCTCAGGATCACCTCGCCGCTGTCCTCCAGCGCCGAGGAGACGATCACCTGACCGCCGGGCTGATTGAACTTGATGGCGTTCGACAGGAGGTTGAGGATCACCTGGCGCACCGAGCGCCCGTCGGCGACGATGTTGGGCACCGAGCCCGGCAGGCTTGCGCGGATGATCACCCGCTCGCGGTTCGCCTGCGGCTGCATCAGCGCGACGCATTCGCGGATGATGTCATTGGCCGACACCGCCTCGAAGGTCAGTTCCAGCTTGCCCGCCTCGATCTTCGACAGGTCGAGCAGGTCGTTGATCAGGCTCATGATATGCGAGCCGGAATTGTGGATGTCGCGCAGGTAGCCCTTGTAGCGGTCGTTGCCGACGGGGCCGAAGCGCTCTTCCATCATCACTTCCGAAAACCCGATGATCGCGTTGAGCGGCGTGCGGATCTCGTGGCTGATCTTGGCTAGGAAATCCGACTTCTGCGACGAGGCGTTTTCCGCCTGGCGCTTGGCGTCGGTCAGTTCCTCTTCCGCCGTCTTCCACTGGGTGATGTCGCGCAGGACCGTGCAGAAATGCGGACCGCTGTCGCCCTGACCGACGCGGCCGATGGTCATGAACAGCGGAATCAGCCCGCCGGAGCGGATCTGGCCGATCACCTCGCGTCCGTCGTTGAGCACGCTGGCAACGCCGTTGCGGGCGAGGCCGTCCAGATAGTCCATGGCGTCGCGGCGGCTTTCGGGCGCCAGATAGTCGACCAGCGCCACGCCCACCATCTCGTCGCGCGAGGCGTTGAACAGCGCTTCCGCCGAGCGGTTGACCTTCACGATCAGCCCGTCCTCGTCGAGGATCAGCACGCCGTCGGTCGCGGTTTCCAGTACAGCGTCCATCTCCGACACGCGCGCCTCGGCGAGCGCCAGCGCGCTTTGCACCTCGTGCAGCCGGTCGAGTGCTGCCTCCTGACCCGGATCATGCCGGTCGAGCAGCGACATCATCAGCGCGTTGCCGCCCTTCCAGGGCACCGTGTGCAGCCGTGCCTTGACCGGGCGCGCGCCGCCGTCGGCAAGCTGCAGCCGCATGGTGCGCTCCGACATCTTGCCGGGAACGGTGGCCGGCCAGTCTTCCGGTTCGGCGAAGAGCGCTTCCAGACCCCCGGCCGCGCTCAGCGCTTCGGTGTCCGGGTAGCCGAGCAGGTTGAGCAGCGTGGCATTGGCGTATTCGACATCCGTGCCGTCGATGATCGCGACGCCGACCGGCAGTCGGTCGAGCAGGCTGGTGCGCTGGGCGCGCGTCGGCGGCGCAGGCGGCGTATGCGATGCGGCGGCCTCCTCGGCCTCCGTGTCGGCGCCGTCGCCGTCGATCCGGTGATCGTCGCGCTGCGCCGGATCATCCTTGTTGCTGGCAAGGGTCAGATAGGGGCGGGACGGGACCGGCGCCACCGGGGCGGGTGCGGCCTCGCCGTCATCGGCAGCACTGTCGTCGTCAATGCCATCCGGCTCTTCATCCGTGCCGTCCAGCCGGACGTCTTCGGCTTCGGCGGCATCCGCGTCGGCGGCGATTTCCCCGTCCGGCGTCTCAACCGGCGTCTCGTCCGGTGCCTCGCCAGGGGCCGTGTCGGCTTCGGCGTCATCGAGCGCGGCCAGCAGGTCGCTGGCGTCATGCTCGTCCGCGGCCGGCACCTCGGCAGCCGGCGGGGTGTCGCCGGTGTCGCTGCGCCCGCCGAGCGCCTCGGCGATCTTGCGGAAGGCCTCGCGCTCGGGCTTCGACAGGCGTGAGGCGGCAAGCGCCTCGTCGTCACGCGACGCGGCGCGCGTGCCGGATCCGGCCGCGGCCAGCGTTGCCGCAGCTGCAGCACCCGCCAGCGCGTCCACGCTCAGACCGTCGTCGGTCTTTGTGGCGTCGTCGTCGCCGTCAGGCCCAACTGTCCCGTCGTCGTCGGCAGAGGCGGCGGCTTCATCGTCCACATCACCGGTGTCGCCCGGCGCGAGTGCTGCGTGGTCCGCTTCGCCGTCCTCGCCGGAAATGTCAGCTTCGTCCCCGGCGTCGTCGGTCTCGCCGCCGGGAGGATCGACGGGAAATGCCGTCTCCGAAAGATCATCGTCCGGGGCATCCGCCTCGGTGCGGATTTCGTCAGCCCGGGTCGCGTCGATCGCGGTCTCTTCGATCTCCTCCGCACCGCTCTCCGGCATCGCGTCGTCAGACAGGTCTGTCACCTGCGTGCCGAGCTCTTCGCCGGGCGCCTCGTCGGCCGTGGTCAGCGCGTCGAGCGACGGGCGCAGGTGCAACTGCGTTCCGGTTGCCTCCGGATCGTCCTTGGCATCGCCCGTGCGGCAGACGCCGAACCCGCGAAATCCCTCGAAGATGCGGTTGCGGTCGAAGGCGGGCAGGGCGGCCATGTCGACCGGCACGCGCAAGGCCGCGCCGCTGACCGGCCAGTCGACCGTGCGCCCGCTCCAGGTGTCGCGGCGCTGCAGCGCCGCCGCCACCCGGCCGTCGCCGTCGATGCCGAAGCGTTCGCACACTTCGTCCCAGGTCAGTCCGACCACATCTGCCGCTTCCGGGCCGAGCGCTTCGCCGAATTCCGCCGACAGGAAGGTAAACCGGCGGTCGATGTCCATCTTCCAGGCAAAGCGCACCGGACGCTCGCGCGCCTCGAAGGCAAAACTGGCGGCATCCGCATCCGCATCGGCATGTGTATCGCCGTCGGCGCCTGCTGCGTCATCAAGGTCCGGACCCGCCGATGTCTCGCCGGCGGTCTCATGCAGATCCGCTTCCGCCGCATCAGCGGAAGCGTCGTCGGTCGCATGTGCTTCGCCGGTGTCGTCAGACGTCTGGTCGGGGATCTCCCCGGCGGATTCGTCCGGAGCAAAACGGTCGAGCGACAGTCCCTCGTCGACTGCGGACGCTTCCGGCTCATCCGCATCGGCGGCCGGCGCGTCCATTTCTGCGTCCATTCGTTCGTCCGTCAGCGCGTCTGCGGCCTCGCTCGGTGCAGCGTCCGCAATTGCCTGCGCACGCTCGGCATCGATGCGGGCATCGGCATTGGCACGGTCCTGCGTGCCGGAGCCCGACAGGAAGCGTGTCGCGCTTGCAAATCCGAAGAGACCGCCGCCGGCGATCCCCCATTTGCGCCGCTGCGGTTGCGGCGCGGCGTCCTCAGCACTGGCAGTGTCGGCGATCTCCGCCGGCAATTCTTCCGCGCCATCCTCGACGGGACCTGCACCGTGAGCGGAGCCCTCTAGCGTGTCTTCGCCAGATGCATGGTCGGCCCGGGCGTCGGCAAGTGCGGTCTCGGCAGGCGCGGAGGGCGAGGGGGCAGCCTCCACGGCGGTCGTCATGGGCTCTGCCGCGATCACCGCCAGCGTGTGGCCGGTGTCCAGCATCAGCAGCATGGCGGCGTGGTCGCCGTCGTTGAATGTCAGTTGCGCGCGCACCGGCGCATGTTTGGCGCTGCGCAGGCAGGTGGAGACGGTATCGAACTCGGGGGCGTCCAGAGGCCCGGCCATGTCGACGATGGCGCCCTTGCCGTCATAGAGGACGGCGGTGCTGTCATCGGCATCGGCCACGAGCGCCACCAGGCCGGCCAGCGCGGTGTCGCGCACCGGGGGCGCGTCATTGGCGACGATCAGTGCGGCGCTGCTGCCGTCTGCAAGCACCAACCGGCGGCAGGTGCATGTCAGCAGCATGACCCGCAGCCCGCGGTAGAACCGCAGGCGGTCGGTCGTGTCGCGGTCATCGGGACCCGAGGCGGCGATGCGCATGATATGCGGCCGTGCCGGCGCGCGCGCCAGTCCGCTCAGGTCGGCAAGCTCGCTGAGGGAGCGCACGCCGAAAAAGGCCGCCCCGGCGGGGTTCGCCCACAGGATCGACTTTCCGTCCTCCGCCCAGATCCATGCCGGGCGCGGGTCGGTGAGATGAGAGTTGGCGGTCGCAAGACCGCTCAACGCCATGAAGGTGCTCAACTGGCTGTTCATGGGCACGCTTTCTCCGCCGTTGCAGCCCGTCTCAAGCCTGTCCGCCAAGGCCGGAAGACCTGACCGGTAGACGCGTTTGCGGTAAACAAAGTGTAAATATCGGTTTCGGATCCTTACGTCCACGACGACAAGGCGATTCCGGGCCATTCTCTCCCATGCTGGTTAACGGCAAGATGTACTTCATCACGATTTTATCTAGGATTGCTAAGCCCTTCTTGCGATGTGGCGCGGGTGTGCGATCCTGACGACGCCGCCGCCGCGCCAGACGCAGCGGCAACGCCAGCCAAACCAGGCAGGGCGGAAACGCCAGGCAAAGGAGAACGATGTGACGAAAAGCGACAAGACCGGTTTCGAGATCCCCGATCAGATGCGCGAGATGGCGGACAAGAGCGTGGATCAGGCGCGCAAGGCGTTCGACGAATACATGAACGCGACGCGCAAGGCCGTCGGAAGCGTCGAGACGACCGCCAGCACCGTCAAGGCGGGGGCGGACGACCTCAGCCGCACCGCGCTTGAATACACCGAAGAGCATATCTCCGCCGCCTTCGATCTGGCGCAGAAGATGGTGCGAGCCTCCACGCCCCAGGAAATGGTGCAGCTGCAAAGCGACTATCTGCGCAAGCAGATGGAGGCGCTCGGCGAGCAGGTGCGCGATCTGGGCGACAAGGCGTCCAAGACGGCGAAGGACGTGTCCTCGCAAAAATAAAGAGACCCGCGGCCGCGCCCCTCGTGGCAGCGGCCGGTCTTGCCGGCGGCGCGGGCGACACTGCGCCTGCGCCGCCCGCGCCCGACGATCCCGGCTGCTGGATATTGCCTTGCGTCCGCTGCGTCATTTGTGCGTCGCAATATTTATGTTGCAATGCACAATAACCCATCCTATATTGAGTTTCGTAATCGGCGAGCACTGGCCCCATTGGTCTGGTGGTCGCAAGGATCGCTACCGGGCGATAGCGGGTTTTCCGCAAAAGCCGCCCGGCCAAAGGAGCATGAACATGACCGAGACCAAGACCGCAGCAGCAGCCCCCAAGGCTGCACGCGCGAAAACCGCCAAGTCCACCGATTCGACGGTGACCCCGTTCCCGAACTTTGAGGCTTTCTCCATGCCGCAGATCGAAATTCCGACCGCAACCCGCGAAATGGCCGAAAAGGGCATCGAGCAGGTCCGTGAATCCTATGCCAAGATGAAGAACGCCGCCGAAGAAGCGACGGATCTCCTGGAAGACGGTTTCGAGACGACCCGTCGCGGCGTCCTCGACTTCAACCACAAGGCCGTCGATGCGGCCAAGGCCAACACCGACGCAACCTTCCAGTTCGTGAAGGACCTGTTTGAGGTGAAGACGCTGGCCGAGATGATCGAGCTGCAGAGCTCCTTCGCCCGCAGCCAGTTCGAGGCTTTCACCGGCCAGGCCAAGGACATGCAGGACCTGTCGACCAAGCTCACCGGCGAAATGACCGAAACGGTCAAGGGCGCCTACGAGAAGGCCAGCAAGGATTTCAAGGCAGCCTGATTGCCTTGATCCGGCCGGCTTCCGGTCAGAACTGATGGCCCCTCACGGGGGTCCGGAAACCCGGCGCCCTGGCGCCGGGTTTTTGCGTCGCGATAGGGCTTTCCGTGACGGGCCCCGCGGCCAGCGGGCTTGCCTGATTCCGGCCCGCAGCCGGGCGCGCCGCCGGAGAGTGCCGCGCGGGGGCTTTTCGCCGTGCGGTTTTGCGCCTGTCGGGCGAAGCTGTGGAAGAGCGCGTAAACTTGCGCAATCGGCCTCTTGCATTCGCGCCGGTTTCAAACTAGCTTCCGCCTCCGAATTGACGTGCAGACGTAGCTCAGTTGGTTAGAGCGTCGGATTGTGGCTCCGAAGGTCGTTGGTTCAACTCCAACCGTCTGTACCATTCCTCTCCCGCCTTTCTCCCCCTATACCGGCATCCCGTTGAAACGTGCGTGCGTAGTGCGGCTGCTGCTCCGGCAAATTGCTGAAGCTCGCGCCTGGCATTGGGAACTGCGCCCGTCACCGCCACACGCGAGGCCGCCCGAGGCCGCGACACGCGCATTTCCCCGCAGTGACGGCGCCTGACCTACCGCCGCGGTGATGCCGAAGGGGCGCGGTCTGGATGTTGCGCGGGACACTCAATGCTCAAAGACAAGAACCTGAGGGCTAGGCTCTGGTACCGGCATCGACCGGGAAAGTGGGACCTGTTGCCATCTCGTCGAAACCCGCCCCGTCACGCGCCCGGGGAAAGTGATTGTTCGTAAACCTGTGTGAATGTATGCAATCATGCCTTCGGGGAAAGACATATGGGGAATGTCTGGTCAGGGAAGAAAGTGTCAATGAATCCAGGACCTACTCAAGGTCTCAGTTTGTTCCGTCCCAAAAACTTGTCGCAAAAGCTCCTTCGGGTCATTTTTTCCATCTACCTCGTCGTGACCTGCCTCGTGACAGGCTTGCAGTTCCTGACCGAGTATTTGAAGACGCAGGGCTCAATTCTGGACGAGTTGAAGCAGTTGGAAGAAACCTTCCGCGGTCCTATCTCTACAAGCCTCTGGCAATACAATCAAAATCAGCTCCAAGCGCTTACCTCAGGACTGATCGCGATGCCGATTATCGAGGGCGTCGATATTCTGGACAAGCATGGCGCGGCCACGATTTCCAAGAGGTCGTTCGCGTCAACCGCTGCGCCCTTGTCAATGTTCGAGATCAAGTCGGATATGAATTGGGATCTGAATGGTCAAAGAACTGAACTTGGAAGCCTTATTCTGTATTCTTCATCAAAGGTTGTTCTGGACAGGGTGCTGTTTGGGTTCTTTTTGATCGCGATTACGGCGACGTTGAAAATATCTGTCCTGTTTTATCTGTTTGTCTGGGCCGTTGATCGGTTCCTGTCGACGCCGCTGAAGCAATTGATGTCCCAGGTCGATGATATCAAGTTGAACCAGACGACAATCCGGCGGATCAATATTTCGACGGAGGAAAGCAATGAGCTCACCCAACTCCAGGAGCACATCAACAGGATGCTCGCCACCATGGAGCGGGATCGGGAACGATTGCTGGAGGCCGAGCAGGCCAAGCGGAGCTGGCTTGAAGAGGCGGTTGCAGAGCGCACGGAAGAATTGCTGATCGTGAACCGGAGGCTTATGGACCTTGCCTCGGAGGATTCCCTGACCGGCGTTTTGAATCGCAGAAGCTTCTACGAATACGCACAGCATCTGATCGATCTCTCGCATCGGCAAAAGACGTCATTTTGCCTTGTCTTGATGGATCTGGATCACTTCAAGTCGATCAACGATACATATGGGCATTTCATCGGAGACAGGGTGCTCGTTCATTTTGTTGATACAATCAAGCCATTGCTGAGAACATCTGACCTGTTCGGACGAATTGGCGGTGAGGAATTCGCGATTTTCCTTCCCGATACGGACCTTGACGGATCCTTCCAGCTTGCCGAAAGACTGCGTAAACTCGTCGGAAACTCGACGTTCGATGTGGATGGCAAGACAATCGCCTATACCGTCAGTCTCGGCATTGCGATGTGCGAGCCCGGGGACCGTTCGGTCGATGAACTGTTCAAGCGTGCCGACCTGAAACTCTATGAGGCCAAGGATATGGGGCGCGACCGTGTTCGCAGCTAAGAGAATATGCCGTTTGTTCTGCCTTGCCCTGTGTCTCGCAGGCGTCGGCACGGCAAGTCCCGGTCAAGCCGAGACCTTGAAGGTCTGCTATGATCAATGGCCGCCCATGACAATATTCCCGACCGAAGAAGCTCCCGAAAGGGGCGTTGTGATCGACATGCTGGACCAGATATATCGGTCGCATGGCTATGATATTGAATACTATGAAGTCCCTTTGGCAAGGGGGTTGACGATGGTGGGCGACGGCCTTTGCGATATGTTGCCCGAGTATGTTTTTTCCGAAAACGCGGCAGATGAATTTGTCTATGCGAACGAAGAAACCTTCGCCTATACAACGGCTTTCGTGGTCAGGCGGGGCGATCCATGGCGCTATACGGGTATCGGATCGATCGAGGGACGGCGGGTCGCGACAGGTCCGGGGTGGGATTACAGCTCAATGAGTCCCGACTACCAGAGGTATCTGGAGGACCCGAAGAACGCGAACTTCGTTGAAGTGATTGCCGGCAATGACGATGTGGTCGATCGGATATTTCGCATGCTGGTGGAAAATCGGGTCGACCTTTATGCGGACAATGACCTCGTCCTGCAGGACGTTCTGAACCGGTTGGGCCTGAACGAAGAGCTGGAGATCGTGCGCCCTGGCCTGGAGAAGAAACTGGTCGAACGGCCGATCTTTTCAAACGCGCTTCCGGCTGAAAAAAGACAGACCCTGATCAGCATCTGGAATGAGGGCCGCAGGTCGATGAAGGGCGCGGGGGAAAAAAGGCTGCTCGACAAGTACAACGTCGCCTTTGAAGGCAGGGGCGAAGATCCATAAATCGGATTGCTCTCGTCTGAGGCGGACTGCTGCGCGCCCTCGCCGCGAAAGGCTTGAAGAGAGAGCTGCGTTCCCAGCGCGTTCCCTGCGCGTCCGCTTCGTGGCGAGACGCTGTCCGGCCGCCTTCGAACGACGTTGAAGTGGCTTGATCCCGCATCGGCTTCGCCTTTGACGGGGCTTCCGGTCCGCTGCGTACGGCTGTCCTCGCGGCGTTTCGCCGTTTCCCGTGACTTGTCATCCTCCTTCAGGAACCCGCGATGACCTCGGTCGGCCAGTGTCGGCAATCGCCCGGCCTGCAATCAGGCGAAGAGCCATTCCCACAGCGCAACGCCCCAGACCATGGTCGCAAGCAGGATCGCCATCAGCACCGCGGCCGAGCCGCAGTCCTTGGCGGTTTTGATCAGCGGGTCGATCTCGCGCGTTACCCGGTCCGCCAAGGTCTCGATCGCGGTGTTGAGAAACTCCACCGCCAGCAGAAACAGCAGTGATCCCCACAGGGCGACGAGCGTCCAGGGATCGCGCGTGAGCATCGGCGCCACCGGCACGGAAAGGGCGAGGAGGATCATTTCCTCGCGCAGCGCGGCTTCCTTGAGAAGCCCGTAACGCAGTCCGGCAAGCGAATTCCGTAAGGCCAGGATCTGACGCAGCATGGTTCCTCCGGCTCGGTGTCAGCAGATCGTCTTCTTTCCTAAGGCCTCGGAGCGGCGACGTCGCGCGCTAATTTCGCAAGGGCACTTTCGGATCAACCCGTTGAGCCTTCGCGGTTTTTCTTTCCATATCGAAGCCGCAGCGCAGTCGTATTCACGACAGATGAAATCAGACTCTGCTTCATTTTGCAGTGCCGGTCGCGCTTATGCGCCGATCTGGCGCGTTAATATTAACAGGAGAGTCAGACTTACTATCAGTTGTATTTTTGCTATTACGTTAAGTTCTCGTTAAGGAATCCGAGGACATTTGCCATGCGGAAATTGACAGACTGGCTTGCCTTTTTGCTGACCCGCAACGGCGTCGTTGCAGCCGTCCTTGTGGTCGGCATCGCCGGAATTGCGGTCGCCGAGCGCTATGTGTCGACTCTTCCGATGGCGTTGTTCATCGCGCTTTCGATCGGCTGCCTGATGGCCGTTCTTTCCGGCCGCCTTCTGACGTCGGTGTATGCGTCGATCGGCTTGATCGCGGTGATCGCGTTCGTTTCCTATGCAAAGATGAAATGGATGTCGGTCGCGCCAAATGTCGTCGATCTCTATTTCCTCGCATTCGACCCCGGCACGCTGCAATTCCTGTCCGGGTCGTTTCTTCCCTATCTGATCGTGTTCGCGGGCCTTTTGCTCTCCACGCTGGTCGCGGTCCTGATCCTGCGCCGGCGCGAGACCGGGTCCGCCCGCATCCGCCTGCGCGCCCTTGCCCTATTTCCGCTGGCCGTCGCCGCCGCAGTGCTTTCGCAACCGCGCGACTTCAAGGGCGTGGAAGACCTGATGCGCTATCGCTACGTGACCTCCTTCTTCTCCTCGCTCCGCAATCTGGGCCATCTTGGCGAGGAGGTGCCGTTGCTGGCGCATCTGGAGGCCGAAACCGAGGGCGCGACGCCGTCCTCCGCCTTGTGCCATGTCAACGGACAGGCGCCGGATCTGATGGTGGTCCAGTCGGAGTCTGTTGTCCTGCCGACCCAGGTTCTGGGCGACGACACGCCGGCCGAGCTGGTCCGCGGCTTCGGCGGGATGGACGGACGCTCGCGCGCCCTCAGGGTGGAAACCTTTGCAGGGTACACCTGGGTCACGACGGCCGGTTTCAACACGAGCCTTCCGATCTCCGATCTGGGCTGGCTGAAGAACTATTCGAACTTCGTTCTGGAGGGACGGGTCGAAAACGCCCTGGCGCGGAGCCTCAAGCGCTGCGGCTATCGGACGGTCTATGTCACGCCGCTGCCCTACTCCTTCGTGAACGAGGGCGCCTTCGGCCGGTCGATCGGCTTCGACACGGTGATCGACCAGGCGATGCTTGAGGCGCCCAGTGCGCACCAGAGCGATGCATTCTACTACGACAAGGTTCTTGAGACGCTCAGCCGCCTGCGAGCGGAAGACGACGGACCGTTGTTCCTGTTCGTCTTGACGATGTCGGCGCATTCGCCCTGGGACTATCCGCTGCACCCCGATGCCGCCTGGTCGGGAGAGCCCTTTTCCGACGACGGGTCCGTCGCGGAGTATTTCCGCCGTGTGGCCAGAAGCCGGGAAGATCTTGCCGCGTTCTGGCAGAAGTTGAAGGACCAGGCGTCGGAGCGGCCCGTTGCGCTTCTGGAGTATGGCGACCATCAGCCGAGCCTTCTGCGGTCCCACTGGGAGATGCGCGAAGGGGCCAACACGCTCGCATCGCCAACCTCACCGGCCTATCTCACCTATTATCAGGTCCTTACCGAGGGCGTGACGCAGGCATCTCGTGTCCCGACCTTCGAGGCCATGGATGTCCAGTATCTGGCCCCGACGCTCCTGGAGGCGGCCGGACTGAGGCTGTCGCCCGTGTATGACTATCTTCTCGGCATGCGCGATGCCTGCGCCGGCCGCTTTGCGGAGTGCAGCTTTGCCGGGATCAAGAAGGGGTATTTTGCCTGCCGACAAAATCCCGGTGCGTGCGAGACGACACTGCAAACCGCGATGGCGCGCGCCGCCGGCACCGGGGACGCGGAGACCCTGGAAAGCCGCGTTGCCGAGGCGGCCCGGCAGCACGGCCCGCGCCGGGCGGAACGGCCCGCCCTGCCTTCAGGCGGCACCGGGGCGCGGCCATGAAGGCGGAGGCGCACGGGCGTCCCGCACCGCGTGGTGGGTGGGGGCGCAAGGTCCTTCGGCGCGGCCTCGTGGGAAGCGCGGTCGCCTTCGGTCTCGCGGCCGGGCTGGCGCTGTTGCTTCATGCGCCCGTCACGCGGCTTCGTCTTCCGCTGGCAGATACGCTCGACGCGCCCCGTCCGCTTGTCTGGGGGCACAGGGCGAATGGTGGTCGCGGGGCGATGGAGAACAGTCCGCAGGCCGTGGAGATCGCGGCGCGCGAGAACTTCGACGGGGTCGAACTCGACGTGTTCTATCTGGCCGATGGCGACGGGCTGGTCGTCGCCCATGACGACCCGCGGGTCGAAGGCGCGGCACCGGGCATTCCGATCGACCGGTTCCGCTTCCCCAGCGCCATGCGGCTTTGGCTCGACGCCAAGAATATCGGCGAATTGAGCGACGCCGACCTTCACAGCTTCGCGCAGGCCCTGGAAGGGCAGGGGCTTCTCGACCGCAGCTTCGTGGAAAGCAGGGATCTGCAGGCCTTGCAGCGTTTGTCGAAGGAGGGACTGCGGACCATTCACTGGCTGGCCGGATGGACGCTCGAGCTTCTGCCGGTGCTCAAGTTCCACTACGCGATGTCGGGGATCGACGGGGTAAGCGTCGACTACCGGTTTGCGCACAAGGTCACACCGCATTTCGAGGGCCGCGGGATCTTCACCTTCACGGTGAACGGCCCCGCCGATATTGCCCGCCTGTGCGCATCCGACGCGATTGCGGTCATCCTGACGGATCTGCCGAACCGGCGCGCCGCCTGTCCGGAGACGCGCCGTCCCCGCACGGAAAAGACGCCGTGACGAAGCCGACGCATGCGGTGTTCCGGCGCAACTGTCGCAGCGTCGGCTGCCGACGTTGACAGTCGCCGGAGGCGGGTTGCATTCTGCCGGCCTTGGCATTTCTCGGGGGGAATGGTGCATGTCGGCGATCGAACATGAAAACATCCACGCAACCGGTCGGATCCTCGACCGGTTCTTCACCGTCAACTGGGTGTTCAGCGCGCCGCGCGATCTTGTTTTCCTGATCGGCTCGGTGCTCGCCGGCTGGGCCGTTTTCGGCATCTATCTTCTGCTTGGCTGGAACATGATCCTGGTCTGGCTGATCTGGGTTATCGTTCTCGACACGCCGCATTTCTTCGCCACCTACAGCCGCACCTATCTCGACCGCCAGGCGCGGCAGGAAATGCGGCCGCTCCTGATCGCCTCGCTCGGCGTCTTCCTTGTCGGGCCGCTGGCGCTGGTGCTCTCCTATGGCCTGAATGCCGTTGGCGCGAGCTTCTACATGATCCCCTGGTCGCTGTTCCTCATCGGGGTCAGCCTGTGGGCTTATTGGCACATCACCCGCCAGCATTACGGCATCCTGCGGCTTTATCACCGCAAGAACGGCGAATGGGGCACGCTCGACGCGCGCATCGATGCCTGGGTACTCTACGGCTGCCTGCTCATTCCCTTCCTGGCGCTGATCGCCCGTCATCCGAGCGCGCGCGGGCGCGTCGGCCTGCCGGAGGCTGTGCCGTGGCTGCCGGGCCTTGCCGAGGGGCAATCGGTCGTGTCCTATCTCGTGGCCCTGCGCTGGGAGCATATGATCGTGCTGGCGACGCTTGTGTGCGTCGCGGTCCTGCTGACCGTCTTCGTGGCGCGACAGGTCTACCGGATCGCCAATGGCGAGCGGATCGCCCTTCCCAAGCTTTTGTTCCTGAGCGCGGTCCTGCCGCTGCATCTTTACATGTGCTACTCGGACTACATGCTGGCGACCGGTCTTTTGACCTTCACGGTCATCGTCACGATCTATCACGACATCCAGTATCTGGCGATCGTCTGGTTCTACAACCAGAACCGCTACGGCCAGGAGGCGCCGGAGGCCTCGAAACGGACCTTCGGCCTTGCCGCGGTCCTGTCGCGCAATTTCCTCCTCTATCTCGGCTTCGCCATCGTCGCCGTGTCGCTGCCCGTCTGGGGGCTTGGCTGTCTCATCAACCGCATTCCGGTCTGTGCCTCCGGTCCGGCCTGGGGCACGGAGACCATTCTCGACACGACGACCTGGATCGCCTTCTACGTGATCCTCACCTCCGGCTTCCAGATGCACCACTATCTGCTCGACCAGTACATCTGGCGGCCGGGCAAGGACCGGCGCCTGCGCGAGGACCTGAAGATCGAGGAGACCGGCGCGCCCGCCTGACGGTTGACGGACACGCCCCGCCCGCCCACACGCCCCGCCGGTGGGCGGGCGACCTTGTTGATATAAATCTAGAATTGCAAAGCCATTTAATTGCACCAATAAGTTCTTACATGAGGTCGGTCAAACCGTGTCCGCCGGGCACGGGCAACAGGCCTCATGGAGACCGCCGATGCTATCCAGACACTCCGACCAGATGCAGCGCGCCGCGCAGGCGTTCGACGATCTGCTTGTCGCTGCGATCTTTCGCAAATGGGCCGCGATCGCGGCGGATACCGTGCGTCCGGGCCGAGACGCGCGGCTGCTCGACATTGCCTGCGGCACGGGCGTCCTGACCCGCGAGCTGGCCGCGCGGACCGGCGATCCCGCGCGCGTGACCGGGATCGATTCCAATGCGGCCATGCTGGATGTGGCCCGCCAGCTTGCCCCGCGCATCGACTGGCAACTGGCCGACGCGACGGCGCTGCCCTTCAAGGCGGGCAGTTTCGATCATGTGTTCTGCCAGTTCGGGCTGATGCTGTTTGACGATCCGGAGGCCGCGCTCGGCGAGATGTGGCGCGTCCTGCGTCCGGGCGGCCAGCTGACGGTACTGGTGTTCGACGAGCTGGACCGCAATCCGATCTACGAGGCGATTGCCGGGGTTTACGAGGAGTGGATCGGGCCGGCGCTGTCGGACTCCCTTCGTGCCGCCTTCTCGCTCGGACGCCGGCAGGACCTGGCCTCCCTGTTCGACCGGTCCGCAACGGCGCCCGCCCGCATCGAGGGCCGTCATATCCTGGCCGAATTCGCCTCCGTCGAGGCATTGGTCAATTCCGACGTGAAGGGATGGTTTCCCTTCTCCGGCATTGTCCTCAAGCAGGAGGTGATCGACGCGATCACCGCCGACATGACCCGGTGCCTTGCATCCCACGTTCAGGACGACGGGCGTGTGGTCTTCCGGATCGATGCCCATCTTGTGACCGTCGAGCGGCCGGCGACGGCGGTCCGGCGCGGGCGGCCGACCGGCGAGAATGTTTCGCCGAAGACCGTCTTTCCGGACACGGACACATCCGCGATCCGGCCCCTGATGAACTGACGCGTCGCGGACAGTCGGGGCAGGTCGCACACACACGGCCGTGGCGCCAATCGGCGGCACGGCCGTTTTGCAACTGGATCCGCCGTCCCGGCGGTTGCGTCCCGGTCCTCGTCCGCGCCATGCTGGAGCCTGGCGTGTCGGACAGCGGGCCGGCGAAGCGGAAAGACGGCAGAGTAATGAGCGATATCCACAACGGCAGGGCGGACCCGACTGACTACCGGCTGAGGCGTTTGCTGGAAGTCTATTACGATCTGACCCTGCAGATGCAGGAGCGGCTCGGGGCGGGCGACGCGAATGATGTCCTGCTGCTCGTGCTTGTCGCCATCGGCGATTTGCGCGGTGCGCCCATGGATGCCGAACTGCTGGCGGAGAAGCTGGAAAGCTCGCGCTCGACCGTCGAGCGCCGCCTGAAACCCTATCTGGACCACGGCACGGTGCGCAAAGGACGGCGGGGAAAATCCGTCGTCTACCTCTTCGATACGAACGCCATGCCGCCGAGCGCGACCGGCGCGGGCGCGGACCCGAAAGCCGATGCGGACATGACGGTAGGAATGGTACGTACCCTGATGACCACGGTTTTCGACATTGCCACGGATTGAGCGTTGCAAGCGTATTCAGCCCAAAACATGTGGAAAACAATATTTTCCCACCGCTTTATGGCCTGTAACCTAACGGCAGCCGTGCGCCTGCGCGTTGCAAGCGGTTGAAACACACCGAAAACCACGCAACCTTCGTCATATTGACGAAGAAACGAGGGGGAGAGTTGGCGTGTCGACTCAGAACGACGAATTGCCGACTCAGGCGCATCGGATCCTGCGGCTCTACGAGATGTTTTTCAGCCTCATGTTCCGCTTCATGGAAGAGTATGAGGTGGATGACCTTGGGCAACTCATGATCCTGACAACAATAGCCATCGCGAATGCCAACAAGGTTGATCCGGATTTGGAAACAATATCTGAGGAAACCAATATCCCTTACTCTACAGCCCGTCGGAAGATCGAAAAAATGTGTTCGGAAGGCGTTCTGGATGTTCGTCGGGAGAATCAAAAACTTCTATTTTCTATTTCGAAATCAATGAACTTTGCACATCCCGATCAAATTGAAGAAAATATTAATAAAAGATTTCAGGATGAAGTAATGGATATTGTCGTGAAGTCCTTGTCAGCAATAATACTGGAAAGAAAAAAGTAAAAGTCAAAATGAAAACGCATATTGATTGACCCGTTAAGGATTTGTTCACTATAAATTAGCCATAGTCGATGGCGAGTTCATCGAGGGTAGCGTAGCGAAGCAAGGCGGACCGGGTCCGCGCATCGTCGATCACCGCGATCTCAATCGCGAAATGGGCACAAACAAAAGTCGGTAACCGCCGGTGCCGCCGCAAGGCGTCTTGGCGGAACGGGATCCTGCGTCTCTGATTTCCGGGATCTTCCGACAAAAAAGACTAGGGGCTTCACATGGCTTGGACGACCGAACGCGAAGATCTTTTGAGGAAACTGTGGCTTCAGGGCCTGAGCGCCAGCCAGATCGCATATGTCATGGCGGGTGTTACCCGCAATGCGGTGATCGGCAAGGCGCATCGCATGGGCCTTCCGAAACGGTCTCCGGCCACGAGCCATCGTCCCAAGCAGCGCATTCAGCGTGGCAAGCCGTCGCTGGCTTGCGTCGGCGGCAAGCCGGCGGTGCGTGAAAGCCTGTCCGATGTCAGGCCCCGCAGCCGCTACGATCTCGATCTCGAGGCATCGGCCTTCGAGGCGGAACATTCCATCGTGTCGTCCGAGGACCGCGTCACGCTGATGACGCTGACCAGCAAGACCTGTAAGTGGCCGATCGGCGACCCGTCGGATGCGGACTTCCACTTCTGCAGCCGCGATGCCGACAACGGTCGCTCCTACTGCGAGTTCCACCATCGGCTTGCCTATCAGGGCATCCGCCGCCGGCGCAGCAGCGACGTTCAGCCGGAAATCAAGCGGATCGCGCCGCTGCGGGCCATCGCCGTCTGAGCGCAGTCACAACAAGTCGATCACAAAGCTACGGGTATTCGTCGTCTGGTCCTCCCTCCCAAGCAGTCGATGTTTGCCCCGGCGGGGCCGGTGTTCCGGCCCCGCCTTTTTATCTGCGCCCTGCCGGGCGCGGGGCCGGTGTTCCGGCCCCGCCTTTTTCTCTGCGCCCTGCCGGGCGCGGGGCCGGTGTTCCGGCCCCGCCTTTTTATCTGCGCCTTCTGGCGGGTCCGGCGATCCGCTCAGACGGCCTTCATCGCCTCGCGTGCAATGATCAGCCGCTGGATTTCCGAGGTTCCCTCGTAGATCGTGGTGATCCTTGCATCGCGGGCGAAGCGCTCCAGCGGATAGTCCTGGATGTAGCCGGCGCCGCCGTGAAGCTGCAGCGCGCTGTAGGTCGCGCGCTGGGCAGCCTCCGAGGAAAACAGCTTCGCCATCGAGGCCTCGCGGGCAAAGGGCTTGCCGGCATCCTTGAGCGCCGCCGCCTGCAGGATCAGCAGGCGCGCGGCTTCCAGCTCGGTTTCCCGATCCGCGATCATCCATTGCACGCCCTGCATGTCGGCGATGGCGCGGCCGAACTGCCGGCGTTCCGCCACATAGGCCTTGGCCCGCTCCATCGCCGCGCGGGCGATGCCGAGCGCA
>PARB01000091.1 GCA_002709505.1 Paracoccaceae bacterium
CGGCCGGCACCACGGCGATTACGGACCCGACCGGCAACGGAGCGGCGACGCTGACGAATACCTCCGGCGCGGTCAGCACCATCGAGGTCGCCAACGGCAATTCAATCCGCAACATCACGCTGGGCAGCACCCTGGGAACGGCGCTGTCGGGAACCGGCATCGCGGGCCTCACCATCGAAGGCGTGACCATCGGCAGCGGCACCGACACGCCGGTCAACGGCATCGAGCTGAACAACACGACAGGCGCGGTGACGCTGACAAATGTCGACATCACCAATACGACCGGAACCGGCCTGTCGCTGAACGGCGCGGGCGGCACCGTGACCGGCAACAACGTCGACATCACCGGGTCCAACGCACTGTCCGTCAACGGCGGCGATGCGGTTGTTTCCTTCAATGCGACAAGCTCGATCACAAACACCTCCGGCACGGCGGTGTCGATCACGAACCGCATCGGCGGAAGCTTCACCCACTTCGGCAGCATTTCCTCGAACGGAGGAACCGCGAGCGGCATTACCATCTCGGGGGCGACTGCCGCGAGCAATGTGACCTTCGGCGGTCAGGTTTCGCTCGGCACGACCTCTGCGCTCGGCGGCAGCGGCGTCTTCATCAACAACAACGGCCAGGCATCGGACATCGCCTTTACCGGTGGACTGGAGATCGAGACCGGCGGCGCGCCCGGATTCGATGTCCGCAATGGCGGCAGCATCAGCGTTGCGGCGGCCGGCACGCGAACCATCTGGACCGGCGGCGCGACAGCCTTCTTCCTCCAGAATACGTCGATCGGTTCGGATGGCCTGAATTTCGATTCCATTGAATCTGTCGGAAGCGGTCCCTTCTCTGGGATCGACGTCTCTTCGGTCGATACGAGCGCAGGCGGCATCTCCATCGGATCGGCGACCCTCAGCGGCAGCCTCAGCAGAGCCATTGACCTTGAGAATGTCACCGGCGCGAACGGCTTCTCGCTTACGGCGGCGGATATCGACCTTGGCATCGGCGGAACCGGTGTCTTCATCGGAGGTGCGAACGGCACCATTTCGATCGGAACTGGAACGGCCAACGGGATCACCGGCCTCAAGATCGATGACGGCGACCAGGGCGTGCGCATCGACCAGACCAGCGGCACGGTAAACCTCGGAACGACATCGACCGGTGTGGTCGAGATCGGCACGACGGCACAACTCAATATCGTTGCGCTGCAGGTCGGCACAAACGCCGGCGGCACGATCAATATCGGCAACACGACAAATCAGTCGCGCTTCGACGCGGCATTCAACGCCGTCGCGTCCTACGATGCGGACGCAACGACGACCTTCACGAACATCTCGGCGGAGTCACAGACCAGCACCGCCGTCGTCGTTGTCGACAACGACGGCGTCGGCGAAACCCGCTTCGAGAACGGTCTGGCGATCTCGACGACCGGCGGTACCGGCCTCAGCATCCAGAGTGCTCGGGTCAGCGTGGCGAGCGCTCCGGGCCTCAACACGCTGAACGTCACGGGCAACGGCGTCGGCATGATCCTGAACAATGCGACAATCGGGACAGCCGGCCTGCATTTCGACACGGTGAACATTGCGACCCAAAGCATCGGGATCAGCATCGCCGGAACAACCGGGGGCGGAGACATCGTGTTCGGCGATGTCGACATCAACGGCACCAACACCGGCACACAGGCAATCCGGATCGCGGGAACCGCGTCGAACAACATCACGATTGCCGATTTCGACACGAACCTGCTGCAGGGGCAGACCGCGCTCCAGATCGACGGCAGCTATTCCGGCACGATGACGTTCGGCGACTTCGACGTCACCAGTTCCTCTACCACCGGCACGACCGGTATTGATCTGTCCAATGCGACAGGCGGCGGCACGGTCCAGGTCGGCGATACCGCGGCCGCCGGTGCCAGCGCCAGCATTTCGGGCGTCGACACCGGCGTTCTGCTCGGCAACGGCACCAATCTCGGCTTCGTCTATGGCGATGGCGAGGGCGCGATCGATCAGGGATCGACCATTTCCGCGACGACCGCCATCGGCGCCACCAATGCACCCGTGGCCGGCACCTACAACTTCCAGGACGTGAATTTCGCGGGTAGTCCAGGTGCGGGTTTCGGCATCGGTGCGATCTATTTCGTCGATTCCGACGGGGCGACCGGCGGCGGCGACGGCTCCGGCTCGAGCGCTGCCAATCCGATGACGCTCGCCGCGGCCGAGGCGGCTGCCGGCGCCGGCGACATCATCGTGCTGATCGACAACGGTTCGGCGATCACCGCTGCCGGCACCAACGCCAACAACACGCTGGACCTTGCGGCCAGCCAGCAATTGCTCTCCTTCGGCGATGGCGCGGGCGGCAGTCAGGCGATCCAGGTCAGCCTGACCGTCCCGCCGACGATCCAGTTGTTTGCCGCAGGCCTGACCATCGCGGACCCGACCGGCAACGGCGCGGCGACGCTGACGACATCGGCTGGAAACAACGTGGTCACGCTTGGCGGCGACGGTATCCGCGTGTCCGGCATCGACTTCCAGGGCAATGGCACAGCAGCCCGGGCGATCAACGATGCCGGCGGCGCGACCGGCACGGTGATCGAGCGCTCCAGCGTCTCGAATTTTGCGAATGTCGGCATCGAGATCACGCCCTCGACCAACACGACGATCAACACCGTCACCTTCTCCGGCAACAACAGGGACATCCTGCTGAATGCCGCCAATTCGACACTGACCAACATTACCTCGACGGGTGTGACCGGAACGTCGATCACACTCAACAACGCCACCGGCACGACGACACTGTCCAATATCTCGATCACGGGAGCCGGCGCCGGCGGTGGCGTGTCGTTCAACAATGCCTCCGGCACGGTCACGGCGACGAATGTCGATATTTCCGGCCGGGACACGCTTGCCATCGACGGCGGCGATGCCGTTTTCTCCTTCGATGCGGCAAGCTCGATCAACGCGACCGGCGGCACCGCGGTCAGCATCAGCAATCGCAGCGGCGGCAGCTTCACGCATGCAGGTTCTGTCGTTGCAAACGGTGCGGGGACGGCAGGCATCTTTTCCTTCGCCTCCACCGGAGCGCATTCGATTTCCTTCACGGGAACCGTGGATATCGGCACCACCACGGCAATCACGTCGTCCGGCGTCTTCATCGACAACACGGGTCAGAACGTCACCATCAACTTCGCCGACATCGACATCGAAACAGACACCGGCTTCGGCATGGTCGTGCAGAACGGCGGCACACTTTCGGTCGGAACCGGGTCGCTTGCCGTCAACAATGCACAGATCACGAATTTTGCCGGCATCGCCTTTGGCGCAGGCGGCGTGAACTTCACCTCCATCACCGGTACGAATCTGGCAAGCGCAGCCGGGCTCGGCTTCAATACGGTGACGGGCGGCGCTTTCACCGTCAGCGGCACGACGTCCATAGCCGGCTCGACCGGATCCGCCATTGCCGCAACCAATGTCTCCGCGAACATGCAGTTCGGCACGGTCGACCTGACGCTGACCAGCGGGGACGGCCTGCTCCTCGCGGGGAACGCCGGAACCCTGACCACCGGCGACATGACCATTGCCATGGGCACCGGCGGCAACGGCATCCGCGCGACCGGGACCAACGGCACCATGACGTTCGGCAACGTCGACATCACCAATGTCGGCACGGGAACGGGCGTCAATCTCTCCGGCGGCACCTTCGACGGACAGGTGACCTTCGCCACGCTGGACATCACCGGCACCAGCCAGACCGGCTCCAAGGGTATTAACCTGACCGGCTACGACAACAGCAAGGATGTCGTGACCACCGGGTCGGGCACGATCCAGGGCGTTCAGACCGGTATTGACCTCACCAACTCGGATATCGCCAACGGCGTGCGGTTCCAGTACGGCGACGGCTCGGCGCCGGTCGCAAGTTCTATCGACACGTCGGGCATTGCCGGCAATGTCGCCATCGTGACGACCGGCGTCACGGCGACCGGCGAATACGACTTCGAGGACATCGGCTTTGGAACCAGCAACGTCTCGAACCTGACCGGTCCCGTCGTCTTCGTCGTCGACCAGAACAACAGTTCCGGCGCCGGTACCTTCAGCGATCCGGGCTCGATTTCCGAGGCCGCCGCCGCGACCGCCGACGTCATCGTGCTGATCGACACCGACACCGGGACGGGAACGCAGACGGTCTCGATGGCCGGCCCGCTGTCCCTGGACAACGGTCAGGTCCTGATCGGTCTCGACAGCGGCACCACCAGCATCGACGTGTCGACGCTCGGCATCGCCGCGAGCGGCCCGCCCGCAAGCGTGCTGCTGACCGGCCTCGGCAGCAGTTCGACGATCACCTCGACGGTCACGCTCGACAGCAATCGTCTGGTGCTGAACTCAAGCAGCGGGAACACGGTCAACCTGACCGGATCTGCCGGCATCCAGAATGTCGCCATAACCAACACGGGCACCGGCGACGGCATTTCGGCGAGTTTCTCGACAGCCGAGAGCGTAACCATTCGCTCCAGCAGCATCGGCGGCGGCACCGGCGGGTATGCCATCGATCTGGCAACGACCTCCGGCGCCTCGACCTATGCCTTCTCAGACCTGGCACTGACCAGCGGCCTGCGGCTCGACGGCTCCGGCGGCGGGTCACTCTCCGGCACGATGACCGGCGCCAACACCATCGACGGGGCGAGCGGCACCGGTCTGCAGATCACCAATGCGTCGGGCACGTTCAGCAACATCACCTTCGGTGCGAATTCCGCCATCGGCGGCGCGGGCATCCAGATCGCCAATTCCGATGCGACATCGCGCACGGTCGCCCTGTCCAGCATCACCATGGGCTCCGGCGGCGCCGGCGACACGGGCGATGTCGGCGGCATCGGCGTCGACATCAACTCCTCCGGCAGCGGCGTTCTGACGGTCAATCTGACCGGAACCAACTTCATCCGCTCCACCGGCCAGGCGCTGGACGCGGATGAAACCAATGGCGCGCTGAACAGACTGCTGCTTTCGATCGACAACACGACCTTCGAGAGCAATGCGGCCGGCGTCCCGACCGTCGAAATCACCGGTCAAAACGTCTCGACCACGACAAGTTCCGTCGGCGTGCGCTCCTTCTCCGGCAATGCCGTGAGGGGGAACGGAACCGGCGGCGGCATCCTCTTCACCGCGGTCGATTTCGACGGCGACGGCGCCGGGACGGCCGTTTCGGCCGGCACGCTCAACATCGGGCAGCTGGCAAATTTCGTGCAGGGCGACGGCCTGTCGCTGATCGACACCACGGGCGAACTCACGCTCGGCACGCTCAGCATCTACAACAACGGCGGAACGGGCCTTGAGGTCGACACCAAGACCAACGGCTTCAACACGGATTTCACGCTGAACGGCGGCGGCTCGGGCACGATCCTGACCACCAACGGCGCGGCGCTCTGGCTCGATCCGCTCACCATGAACCTCTCCTTCGGGTCGGTGACCTCCACGAACTCCGGCGGAAACGGCGTCTTCATCGACGGCGGCAATGCAACGGCGGCCGGCAACAATGCGCTGACGGTCACCACGCTCTCCGTGACCGGCTCGACCTCCGCCGGCCTGCGGATCACCAATTCGACCGGCACGTTCAATTTTGGCGCGACGACCGTCAACAATGCCGGGTCCGCGGGCGGCGGCGTCGACCTCGACCTGGGCACAGGGGACACGGCCACGGTGAATTTCACCGGCGCGCTCGACATCGACACCAATGCGGCGACCGGCTTCGACGCGAACGGCACCGGTGGCACGTTGCTGACCGTGAATGTCGCAAGCGCCGGAACACAGGCGATCAACTCGGCGACGGGCGGGCTGATCTCGTTCAACCAGGTTGCGGTCGGGGCCTCCGGCATCAGTTTCGACAACCTCGGTTCCTCGGGGAAGATCTCCGGAAACGCCGTCACCATGACGAGTGTCGGCGGCTCTGGGACCTTCTCCGGCGGGAACATGAACATCGCCGGAGCGTCAGGAAACGGCATCGACATTGCCTCCTCCTCCGGCGCCTTCTCCTTCGGCTCCGTGATTATCGGCAATACCACGACAACCGACGACGTCGCGACCGGCATCCGGCTGAACGGCAACTCGGGAAGCTTCACGCTGACCGGAAGTTCGATCATCAACAATCCGACAGGCAGCGGCGTTGCGATCACGGATTCCGGACCGAGCTATGTCGCCGATTTCCAGGCACAGATTGAGGTGCGCAACAGGTCCACAGCCAGCGCTTCGGCCGGCGACGGATTCGTGCTGACGAACAACGGCACGGCGACGATCAATTTCGCCAGTCTCGTCTACAACGACGACCAGCGAAGCTCCGCGCCGACCGGTCAGGGACTCATCGTCAACGACGGTGGCATTCTGACGATCAGCGACGGAACGATCCGCACCAACAATGCCCTGGGCGACGACGTCTATACGGTCGACATCAGCAACACGACGCTGGGCGCCGGCGGCGTGACCATAGGCAGCGTCCATATCCAACACTACGATGCCGGTGAAAGCGGCGGCGGACTGAGGCTTGTCAACAACAGCGGCACCTTCAGCTTTACCGAGGTCGTCGGGATATCGACGATCAACGGCTCGGCCATTCTCGCCAACAACACCGGCACGCTCAACGTCGGCACGACGACCGCCGGCGCCATGTCGTCGAACAACCGAGCGGTGTTGGACATCACCAGCACCACGCTGAACCTCAATGCAACGGCCACATACTCGGAGAACAGCACCGGCTTCGGCATGACGTTCAATAACGTCGGCGGCACGGTCAATCTGACCGGAAACATGACGATTACCAACTCGTCGAATACCGGCCTGTCAGTTGCAAACAGCACCGCCGGAGCGGCCTTCGCTTTCTCCGGCGGCACGAAGACGATCAACACGGGTGGCTTGACGGCGGTCAGCCTGACCGGCAACACGGGGTCGACGATCAACTTCACCGGCGGCGGGCTCGACATCGACACAACGAGCGGTCCCGGCTTCGTCGCGACCGGCGGCGGGACCGTCACCGTTCAGGGAACGGGCAACTCGGTCACCACCACGACCGGCCGGGCCGTCCAGATCGACGGAACCAACATCGGCGCAGCCGGCGTGACCTTCCAGTCGATCTCCACCAACGGCGCCTCGAACGCCATCAACCTGCGCAACACCGGCTCATCCGGCTTCTTCGCGGTTACAGGTGTCGGCGTGACCAACGGCTCGGGCGGTACGATCCAGAACATCACCGGCGCAGACATGTTCGACGAAACGCCGGAGGCGAGCGGTCGCGGCGCGGCGATCTATCTGGAAAACGCCACGGACGTGCGCCTTGCAAACATACAAGTGCAGAACACGTCGAACTTCGGCTTGCGCGGCTTTGGCGTCAATCGCATGTCGCTGATCAACGTCGACTTCACCGGCACGCATGGCGACAACGCCGGACCGGACGAGGGCGTGTTCTATGTCAACGACCTGACCGGAACGGTGGGGATCAGCGGCGGCACCTTCCGCGGCGGCATCGAAGATTCCATCTATATCGACAATGACGGGATCTCCGGCACGCTGAACCTGACGATTACCGGAGCCACCATCACCACCGGCGACGGTGCCAATGCCGCGCGTGGCAACAACGGCATCACGATTATCGCCGACGGCGGCACGGTCAACGGCTCGATCCACACCAATACCTTCACCGCCGCCGTGGCGTCGCACATTCAGCTGGTCTCGGAAGGCACCGCCAACTTCGGGCTGACGATCGACAACAACACCTTCACCAAACACTCCGGCATCGTCGGAAACGGCGGCATCGGCGTTCTTGCCGGCACGCAAAGCTCCGGTACGTTCAACGTCACCATCTCCAACAACAACATGTCGGCGCTCGGCTCGCTCAACAACGCGATCGACGTCGGCAGCGTGAACGGACTGGGCACGTTCTCCGGCACCGTCGACATGACGATTTCCGGCAACACGATCGGCACGATCGGCAGCCTGGGAAGCGGCACGGCCTTCACGGCAATCAGCGTCGATGCCGACGGGGGCGGATCGTCCGTCTACAGGATTACCGGCAACATCATCTACGACCACGATCGCAACGGCATCAACGTCATCGCGAGCGAAGGCATCGGCTCCAGCCACCAGGTCAGCGTCCTCATCCAGAACAACACGATCACCGACAATCTCTCCAGCGGATTCTTCGAACGCGGCATCCAGATCGATTCAGGGGTGCAGTCCGGCGCAACGCCAACGGTCTGCGCCACGATCTCCGGCAACGAGGTGACCGCCAACGGCAATTACGTGGACGGGATCCGTGTGAGAGCGCGCAACGACGGCAGCCTGCAGATCAACAATGGCGTTGGCGGCGCGGCCACGGAGGTGGCGATCGAGAACTATCTGAGCGCGAACAACACGGTCGGCAACACGATCGACGCGATCATTTCGACCACGGGGACGGTGACCTTCGTCGCCAGCTGTCCGAACTAGGGTATCGCCCACACAGCACACATCGAGCGGAGCCGGTAGCCACCGGCTCCGGTTTACTCCCCGAATGCGCGACATTCCGCAAGGGATGGCAGGCACGTCGCGCTGGACGATTTGCAAAACTTTCAGCACTCCCGCCCGCGCAACCCGACTACAACCTTTCATTAATATATATTTTCTTGGATACATCAAATAATAGATAATTTCCCGGATGACAGGAAATTTGCCTTAGCTCTTTCAATCAGTAGTTTTTCATGCATGATACCCTCAGTTGAGACGATGCAAGTTACACTCATGCGCATATTCCGAGGGGCCAATGTCTGAACCATTCCTCGCCGAAGTCCGAATGATGGGGTTCAATTTCGCGCCGCGCGGGTGGGCCTTCTGCGACGGGCAGATCCTGCCGATCAACCAGAACCAGTCGCTCTACTCGCTGCTTGGTACGACCTATGGCGGCGACGGCCGCACTAGTTTCGCGCTGCCGGACCTGCGGGGCCGCACGCCGATCCATGTCGGGCGGTCCGACGGAGGCCAGCACCATTCGGAAGGCCAGAAGAGCGGCGAGGAAACGCACACGCTGTCCGTCAACGAAATGCCCCAGCACGACCATCTGGTCCAGGCCGACTCGGCCACGGGCTTGCAGGCGTCGCCAACGGGGCACGTCTTTGGCGGGTTTCCCGGCGGCTACGCCGACTACAACGCGGCGAACAGCGTGACGCTGCGCGCAGGCACGGTCACCAACGTGGGCGGCAGCCAGGCGCATGAAAACATGCAGCCCTACATCGCGGTGAACTTCTGCATTGCCATCCAGGGGCTGTTTCCTTCGCGCAATTGACGTCCCCGACGAGACCAGATTCCACGTTTCCAAAGGCTTGGGAGGGCCAAACGAATGTCCGAACCCTTCGTCGGCGAGATCCGCATGTTTGCGGGTAACTTCGCCCCGCGCGGCTGGGCCTTCTGCGACGGCCAGTTGCTGGCCGTCAGCCAGAATGACGCGCTGTTTTCCCTGCTCGGCACCATCTACGGCGGCGACGGCCGCACCACCTTCGGCCTGCCCGACATGCGCGGCCGCATTCCAATCCACGCCGGGCACGGACCCGGCCTGTCGGAACGCCGTCTCGGCGCCAAGGGCGGCGCGGAACAAGTAACGCTGACTGTCAACCAGATGCCGAGCCACGGCCATCCTGCCCGCGCAGACACCGCAATCGGCACGGAAGCCAATCCGTCCGGCAATGTCACGGCCACATCGACCGCCGTCGATATCTATTTCGACGGGACGGCGAACAGCAACATGAGCTCGGAAGCGATCACCCATGTGGGCGGCAGCCGTTCGCACACGAACCTGATGCCTTACCTTTGCGTGCATTTCATCATCGCGCTGTTCGGCATCTACCCGAGCCGGCACTGAAGGAGGCGAACAGATGTCAGAACCGTTCATTGCCGAGATCCGCATCTTCGCCGGCAATTTCGCACCCCGAAGCTGGGCCTTCTGCAATGGCCAGCTCCTTCCCGTATCGCAGAACACAGCGCTGTTCTCGCTGATCGGCACGACCTACGGCGGCGATGGCCGAACGACAACGGCCCTGCCGAACCTGGAAGGCCGCGCGCCGATGCATCCTGGTCGCGGGCCCGGGCTGACCTCCCGGCGTCTGGGGCAGCGCGGCGGCGTTGAGACGGTCACGCTGACCGAGGCGCAAATGCCGAACCACACGCATACGCTTCGCGCCGTAACGACCGACCCCGCGGACATCACCACGCCGACCTCCAATTCGTCCTATGCCTTTTCGGACAGCGGCAACGCCTACTCGCTGAACCAGCCGAACGCGATCATGGCCGAGCAAATGCTGCCATCCGCCGGCGGGTCGCAGGCGCACAACAACATGCAGCCATATCTCACGATGAATTTCATTATCGCTCTTCAAGGGCTTTATCCGTCGCGCAGCTGAGGTTGCGACGTCATTTCAGATGTTTTCTCACAGGAGCGCGGCCATGACCGAAGCACCGAGAACCGAAATCGAACTTGAAGAAGACACCGCCCTGCCCGGCGCCGAACGCAGCGAGACACCGTTTGCGGAACTGTCCCGGCTGATGGTCGTCGGCATCGACGGCGACATCGGCAATACACTGGCCTGGCGCGCGCAGGTCTCCCCGAACGGTCCGTGGTCGAGCGACTGGACGGCCGTCACCGACGGCAGCTACGCAACGCTCGGAGCCGGATTGACGGCAGACGGGCGCGTTGCCATCGCAGCCGAAAGGCAGGACCATACAGCAATCGATTTCATCGACGAGGCAGGCGATGGCGCCGGGCCGGTGCAGAGCTGGAACGCGCCGGTCTCACTCGGCATGCCGACAGGGGTTTCCCAGATCCACCAAATCTGCCTGATCGGAGACGCCGCGGGCCGCATCTCGGTCTTCGCGCTGGCATCGACGGGCGATCTCTGGTGGATCCAGCAGAACCCGGACACGGTTGTCGAGGAAACGATCCAGATCACGCCACCGGGCGCGAGCGAACCGATCACCATCACCGTTCCGGTCGCCCAGGCGCCGGCTCAGGTCTGGGGAAACTGGCAGTCGTTCGGATCGGAGAAACTCGCCTTTTTCCGGGCGGCATCGAATGCCGACGGCCGGATCCTTCTGGTCGGCGTGGAGAGCGATCCCAACAGCCGCAAGGTGCTGGTCAACCAACAGACCAAGCCGCTGACGCTCACGCCGGAGGAGTGGACCGGCTGGACCCGGATCGACAACGCGGCCAGCGGCCCCGGCACGTTGACACCGACGGCCGTGCTCGACCGGGAAGGGGCCTTGAACATCTTCATGATCGGCAAGGACGACGATGTCGTTCAGATCCGCCAGCAGCCGCCGGGGGCCCTGACCTGGTCTCCCTGGATCCGGCCGGGCATGGTCGACAAGACGCTGGTAAACCTCACCTCCGCATTCGACGCGAGCGGAAACGTCGTGCTCGTCGCGCAGGACGAGAACAAGGCGGTCTATGCCAACCAGCAGATCGACGCGATCTTTCAGCAATGGCGCGGCTGGCAGAAGATCGGCATCTCCCAGGGGTTCGGCGAGGCCGACATGAACTACAGTGCAGACGGGCGCCTGTTTTACTTCCAGGGCTCCAGCAGCGACGGAACCATCGCCTGCCTTGCAGAGGCAACGCTGGAGGCGACCTCCTGGGAAGCGGGATGGACCCAACTTGCGGGGAGCGGTTTCCAGAAGCCATTCCAGGTCGTGCGCGATCTTACCCCGCCGAGCAGCACGGACTGACATGACGGATACACCGACCGCCGCCATCCCGAAGGCGGCGGGCCGAAACCTGCCGGATTTCGCCCGCGCCGCCCGGCGCGGGCTTTGCTTTCGCCGGATCGGGGAGGCCGACCTCCCCTTCCTCGCGGCGCTCTATGCCTCGACCCGCCAGGAGGAACTCGCCCCGCTTCCCTGGAGCGCCGCCGAAAAGGCCGCCTTTCTCCAGATGCAGTTCCAGGCGCAGCATGCCCACTACATGCAGCATTACCCGGATGCCGACTGGTTGATCGTCGAACAGCAAGGCGATGCCATCGGCCGCCTCTACCTTGAGACATGGCCGTCGGAAATCCGCATCATCGACATCGCGCTGATGCCGGAAGCGCGCGGACACGGCCTTGGGCAGGCGATACTGGAGGATGTGCAGGCGCTTGCGGCCGAAAACGGCCTCGGGGTGGGCATCCACGTCGAGCATAACAACCCGGCGATGAGCCTGTACCGGCGCCTCGGCTTCGCCAAGCGCGAGGACAAGGGCGTCTATCACCTTCTTCGCTGGGAGCCCTCCGGGCCTGCGTGATCAGCCCCGCCGCGCGCCGGCACGCGCCGCGCTGGACCGAACCGGGCGCGCCGGTCGGGCAAGCCGGCTGGAGCGGGCTAGTTGAAAACGGCCTCATAGAGCATGCCGTCCCCGTCGGGCCCGAGCGGCACGATGAAGAGCGCGGCCTCGCCGGCGCTTTCGATCTCGATCAGATGGGTCGCCTGCTCGACGACCGGCTCCACCGGCCCCCTGAAGACGACGGAGAACGCGCCACCCTCACGGTCCGGCCCGGTGACCGGCGTCACCTCGGTGATGGCGAGCGGCATGCTCTCGCCGTTGACGGTGAGGCGGATCGGCTTGTCCCGAAACGCCTCGAAGTCCGCCATTGTGGCTGTCGAAAGATCGATCGATCCGCTCATTTTGTCCCTTCCCCAGTTTCTGGCGCGCCACGCTGCAGCGCCGTTCCGTGACGCTCCGGTGGCCGGCGCAACACCCGCGGAACCGGGAACCTCCCGAACCCGAGGTCGATAACCCTGCGGCGCGGCCTGCCGCTTGCCGTATCCGCCGGAGCCGGCATCGCAACCGCACCGCTGCGGATCGCCTCCAGCGTGCGCTCGACGACCCCGTCGAAACCGCCCTGATTGAGCGCCGACAGCATCGACAGCGTGTTTGCGGCCGCACCGCCGAACAGCCATCCGCAATCGGCAAAATGGCACCCCATCAAAACGGGCAGCACGCCGCCGTCGTAGTGCAGGCGGCAGGCCTCGAAGCGACAGTCACGGAAAACACCGCCGTCGAGCAGGATGTCCTCGCCCGTGAAGCTCACGCCAAGATGGCTCCCGCGAACCCAGGTTTCTCCGGCGTCGGACTGCATCATCTGTGTTCCCGGTTTCGCCGCGATGGCGGATTTTGCGAAAGCGCGACAGCCGCCGCCGACTTCGCAACCGGCAGTATGCATATACCGGCTGTCCGGGCCTAGGCAACTTGCGACAGGAAATGTACAAAACACGCAAATCAACCGGCTCTCCCGTTCGGGTAGCCAGAATTGTCTCACTCCTCGAACCGGCGAAGGACGACCCAGCATGACAAAGACCGAGGCCGACAGCCCCCTCCCACGCGCGGCAGACGGCGCCTCGTCCGGCATGCCCCTGTTCTACGGTCGCCCCGAAGCCATTCGGGCCGAGCGCCACGCGGACGTCCGGGTCGACCTCACCCCGAACTACGCCTTTTCCAGGGGCAGCCACGCCGCACCATTGAACGCGGTGGAATTCGCCGCCGCCGCCCGCCACTATCCCATCGTCTTCGCGGCCGGCACCAATCCGCCGGCGGCGGTCGCGGTGCTCGGCCTGCGCACGGGCAAGAACCTGTTCGTCGACGACAAGGGAAACTGGCAGGCCAATTGCTACATCCCGTCCTATGTGCGGCGCTATCCGTTCGTGCTGGCGCGCAGCGACGACCAGAGCGAGTTCGTGCTGTGCATCGATGCCGCGAGCGACAAGGTCGGCCAGACCGAGGGAACGGCCCTGTTCGAGGACGGCAAGCCCGCGGAAATCACGCAAAAGGCGCTGGAGTTCTGCGGTGCCTTCCAGCGCGAGGCGCTTGCCAGCGAAACGATCCTGGCAAAGCTGGTCGAACATGACCTTCTGGTTCCCAACTCGGGACGCTTCACCCTGGCGTCCGGCGAGGTCCTGACGGTCAACGACTTCCTTGTTGTGGACGAAAAGCGGTTCGCGGCGCTGTCGGACGAGGCCTTTCTCGACCTGCGACGCTCCGATGCGCTGATCGCGATCTATTGCCATCTTCTGTCGATGCGCAACTGGGGCGAACTGGTGCGTCTGGAACAGGGCGACTAACCGGAAGGTTCCGCAGGCCGCTGGACACAAACGCAAAACGCCGCCCGTTACGGGGCGGCGTTTTTTTTGAGATCACCCGTTGGTCCGGCCAGATCAGCTGCCAAGCTGGGTGTAGGCGGCGGTAAAGCCGATGAGCGTTACCGGAACGGCGATGTCCTGGCGCTGCGCGGTCTTGAACGCGACCGTCAGCTGGGTGCCCTTCTTGAGCGACGCCAGCAATTCGTCGCTGATCGCCATGCCCGCATAGGCACCATTCGCGTCGCTGGTCTGGATCACCATCGGCGACGGCTCGCCCTCGTCGACCTTGACGGTCGCGCCGGCGGGCAGAAACACACCATGCGGCAGCGCCAGCACAAGCGCGTGGTTCGGCGCGCCCTCGCGCGGCTCGACCACCACCGTCAGCAGGCGCTGGTTGGTCTTCTGCATCACGATGTTCTGGACCACGCGGCACCGCTTCGGGGTTTCCTCTCCACATTGCACCACCCAGTTCTGCGCCGGTTCGCCGGAAGACGCGCCCTCGGCCGTTTGCGCAAGCGCCGGTTCTGCGGCTCCCAGCACAAGTGCAAGGGCAAAGACGGAAATGCCCGCGCCGAACCGGCGGGCTGCGCGTGAAGCGAAATCAATCATCAAAGGATCCATTCAAGCATCGACAACCAGGATTTGTGCGCGATCCTAAAGCCGCGCCGAGGATGGGGTCAATGACGATTGCGGCCCGGTGCGGCAATGTCAGCGGCAAAGGCGCGGATCCGGCGCGCGGAGCTTGGCGATCGGCGGCGCCGGGGGTAGTTTGATCACACTTGTATGATGATAGCGGCACGGCGGCGACGGCGCCCGGCATCGTGCCGGCATCCGGATCAATGGCAGCCGGACCAGTTGTATCCGGTTCAATGGCATCGCGTCGATGTCCGCCGCCATCGCCTCAATTGCGGGGAAGGCGTGCCCCTCACGGAAAGGACCACCACGACATGAGCGTTTCCCTGCCCAATCCGCCCTCGTTCCGCCTGGATGGCAAGCGGGCGCTTGTCACCGGTGCCAGCAGGGGGATCGGACTGGCATCGGCGGCAGCGCTTGCCGACGCGGGCGCGCATGTGGTGCTCGCCGCGCGCTCGCGCGACGACCTGACAGATGCCGCAGAGGCGATCCGCAAGGCGGGTGGCAAGGCGGAAATCCTGCCGCTGGATGTCGCCGACCTTCCCGCAACGCTTGCCGCGATCGACCAGGCAGGCGCCTTCGACATCCTGTTCAACAACGCCGGCATCAACCGTCCGGGCCCATTTCTGGACGCCACGCCCGAGGATTTCGATGCCGTTTTCACCGTGAATGTGCGGTCCGCCTATTTCATCGCGCAGGCTGTCGCGCGCGGCATGATCGCGCAGGGGCGCGGCGGATCGATCATCCAGACGTCGAGCCAGATGGGCCATGTCGGCGGGATCGACCGCACGATCTATGCCGCGTCGAAACACGCGCTGGAAGGCCTGACCAAGGCGATGGCAATGGAGCTCGGCAAACATGCCATCCGGGTGAACACCGTCTGTCCGACATTTGTCGCCACCGCGCTGACGGCCGCCACGATGCAAGACCCGGAGCGCATGGCCCGGGTCCGTTCCAAGATCCATCTCGGCCGGATCGGGGAGGTCACCGACATCACCGGCGCCGTCGTCTTCCTGGCGTCGGACGCCGCCGCGCTCATCACCGGGTCCGCCGTCATGGTCGACGGCGGCTGGACCGCGGGCTAGGCGATGCGGCGCACGACCTCTCTCGATGTCGCCCGCCGTGCCGGCGTGAGCCAGTCGGCGGTCAGCCGCACCTTCACGCCCGGCGCCAGCGTCTCGGCCGAGACCCGGGCCAAGGTGCTTGAAGCCGCGGATGCGCTCGGCTACCGGCCGAACAAGATCGCCCGCTCGCTGATCACCCAGCGCTCGGGCATTGTCGGGATCGTCGTCGCCTATCTCGACAACCTCTACTATCCCAATGTCCTTGAAAAGCTCTCGCGCGAGCTGCAGGAGAACGGCTTTCACGCGCTGATGTTCTTCACCCATCAATCGTCCGACAAGATGGATATCGTGCTTGGCGAATTGCTGGAGTATCAGGTCGACGGGCTGATCATGGTGTCGGCCGGGCTGTCATCGGAACTTGCGGCACGCTGCGCTGCGACCGGCATTCCGATCATCCTGTTCAACCGGACGCTCGACGACGAAACGCTGTCGTCCGTGAGTTCCGACAATGTCGACGGCGGCGAGAAAGTCGCCCGCTTCCTGCTTCGCTGCGGACACGAGCGCATCGCCTATCTCGCCGGCTGGCAGGGCAGCTCCACCGACCGGGACCGCCGGCTGGGGTTCACCCGGGTCTTGTCGGAAAACGGCCGCGCGCTCTACCGGGACGATATCGGCCACTACGACCGCGAGGAAGCCTGTGCGGCGACGCGTCGCCTGTTCGCCGCACCACCGTTTCCCGATGCCCTGTTTTGCGCAAACGACCACATGGCCGTCGCGGCGCTCGATGTCCTGCGCCACGAGCTTGGCCTGTCCGTGCCTCAGGATGTCGCTGTGGTCGGCTATGACGACGCCCCCATGGCGGCCTGGCCATCCTATGCGCTGACCACGGTGACCCAGCCGCCCGACGCCATGGTGCCGGAAGCGGTCCGGATTCTGCTGGAGAACATCGAAGCGAGCGCACCGCGCCCGCGGCAGGTGAAATTCATCGGCGAACTCGTCCAGCGCAAGACCACCCGCCCGTGCCTCTAGATCACGCAAAAAGGCCGGCGCACGCCGGCGCCGGCCTTTTCACGCTGCAACAACGATCGGCTTACTTGGAGAAGTCGATGGTCGGGAGAAGCCACTCGAAGTAGCTGTTCTCGGCCTGAAGGACCTCCATGAAGGTCATGGCATCCGCATAGTCGATCTCGGTCAGGGTCGACTTGCCGAACTTGACGAAAGTGTCGCCAGCGGCGGCAGCCTTCACCGCTGCGGAGATCTTGTTGACGATCTCGTCCGGCGTGCCGGCCGGAGCCCACAGGCCGACGTTGGGCGGCAGGGCCAGATCAACCCCGGCTTCCTTGAGCGTGGGAAGATCGGGCGCGAGCAATGCCCGGGTTTCGCTGAGCTGTGCCAGGGCGACGAGCTTGCCGGCTTCCGCCTGCGGCAGGATCGCGGAGGCAAAGCCGAGCACCAGATCGACGTCACCGGCAACGGTCGCGGCAATCGCCGGGGTCACGCCGCCGAAGGGGATATGGAACAGGTCGAGGTCAGCGGCACGCGCAATCGCCTCGGCGGCAATATGCGTGGCGCCACCAGTGCCGGCGCTGCCGTAGCTCACCTTGTCCGGATTGGCCTTGGCGTAGGCGATCATCTCTTCCATGGTCGTGAAGGGCGCCCCGACGCGAGCGGCGATCACATTCGGTCCGACCGCGACACGCGCCACCGGCTTCAGGTCGTCAAAGCCATAGGGGAGTTCGCGCTGGTGCGGCGCAACGGTCTGCACCGAACTCACCGCGAACAGCAGTGTGTAGCCGTCGGGGTCGGAGTTGGCGACATAGGCGCCGCCCACCGTACCGCCGGCACCCGGACGGGTTTCCACCACGACGGGCGTGCCGAGTTCCTTCGACAACCCTTCCGAAAGCGTTCGGGCCAGGGTGTCCGTGGAGCCGGGCGAATAGGGCACCACGATGGTCACCGGGCGCGACGGAAACTCGTCCGCCTGGGCCACCGTCGCTCCAAGCGCGAGTGCCGCGCCGGCCAAAAGGCCTGTGAGTTTACGTATCATGTCATCCTCCGTGTTGGACATGGGTATGGGTATGGGAAAGCCTATCGGGCCGGGACAGCGGCGCCTGCAGCGCCCCCTGCCCCGCGGTTCGGCCCGCGATATAGCCAAGACCGAGCGCCGACAGCAGACCGTTTCCGGACGTGTAACCGTCTGACCCGCTGCGCCCGCTGATGCCGACGGCGGCGCCGCCACCGGCGAACAGTCCCTCGATGACCGATCCGTCTTCGCGCAGGACACGCGCCTGGCTGTCGATCATCAGACCGCCCTGGGTATGAAATAGCGCCGGCTCGATCCGGGTCGCGCAATAGGGCGGCACGAGCGGGCCAAGCCCCCAGTCGCGGCGCGCGAAGACATCCTCCCCGCCCTCCGCCGCCTGCCGGGCGCCGGCAACCGTCTCCACAAGCGCTGAAGCGTCGAGTTCGAGGCGCGCGGCCAGATCCTCCACCGTCTCGGCGACGATCATGACGCCGGGCTGACAGACCTCGCCGAATGTTGGCTGACCGGTGCGCACGTCGCCGGCGATGCGCGTGTCGTAGATCATGTGGAAAGGCCCTTCAGCGGCCAGTTCCCGTGCGGCGAAGGCCGAATAACCGATCGTTTCATCCGCAATACGACGTCCGTCGCGATCGACGATCACGGCACCGCGTTCGACAACCGTCCATGTGACCAGGGCGCCGTTGCGCGTTGCAAGCGCCGCATGCCCCTGAAACGCCGCCGTGTTGCCGGTCGCGGCGCGCGGGTCCTGCCCCCAGCCGAGCGCCTCGCCCTCGCTGCCCCGAGCCCCGGCGTATTGCGCCGCCACGGCGAGAGGGCACAATTTGGCAAGCAGAGAACGGTTCGCGCCAAAGCCGTTTGACGCGAGGATTACGGATTTCGCGCCGATGCAGGTGGATTCTCCGCGCCGGTCGCGGGTTTGTGCACCGATGACGCGGTCGCCCGACGTCAGAAGGCGGATGGCAGGCTGTCCGCAAGCAACCGGAATGCCCCGCTCCTCGACCGTGCGTTCCAGGTCGCGGATCAAGTCGGAGCCATCCCGGGAGGGAGGCGCATGCAGGCGCGCAACGGAATGTCCAACATGCCGGTAGGTCTTGACCAGTTCCAGCGTCACCCCGGCAGAATCGACAAGCCATTCAACCAGCTCCGCCGACCGCTCGGCGAGGACGGCCTCGACATGAGGTGCGTCATGAGGTCCGGAGACGCGCGCCAGATCCGCACGGAACCGGGTGGCATCGTCCCTGATGCCCGCTGCCGCCTGAAACCGGGTGCCGGCCCCCGGTATGGAGCCACTCGACAGGCTGGTGTTGCCGCCCGGACGGTCGAGTTTCTCGACGACGGCGGTTTCCGCCCCCGCATCCTGCGCGGCGATCGCAGCCGTCAGACCGCACCCGCCCGCACCGATGACGAGAACGTCCACCTCGATATCGAACTCGACGCTCATGAACATCCCCCAGGCAGAGCGTGCCTCAAGTGCAGGGCCATGGCTGACCACTGCCCCACTCGCATTATTGCGAACGCATCCCGTTCAAAGTGTCAACACTATCTCCGAGACTCGACCGAAGTGTCAACCGTTTTGCTCAAAACCAGAAAGCCACCTCTCCGTGCCGCCCTGGCAACGCTGGTAAAGACGGTTCGCCATCAAGCTAACCGTCGCTTTTGAGCCAATCACGAGAATCAGACGCTCGCGCAAGCCGCGTATTTCTTGACTGCGAACATATAGTGTTGACAGTTTGACCCAAAAAAGGAGTATGTGGGCGGACGCGAGGGGCGGAGCGGGTGAGCACCCGGCAATCGGAAGCGGAATGAGCGATCAAACAGCCAATGACGGCGGCGAGCAGGCAACGGCCCTCGTTACGGGCGCGGCTTCGGGAATTGGCCAGGCGGTCGCGCGTCAGCTGAAATCGCAAGGCTGGCGCGTCACGGGGATCGATCGCGCTCCGGTCGGGAAACCGGACGCCGACGGAACAGACCACATCATCGCCGATCTCGCGGATCCCGACGACTGTGCCCGTGTCTGCCGGACGATCCGCGGCCGGCGCTGGACGGCGCTTGTTCATGCCGCAGGCATAATGCGCAGCGACGCCCATGCGGACACATGGCGCAGCGGCGGCGTGGAGCTCTGGTCTATCCACGTCGCGGCAGCCGCCCGTCTGGTCGACGCCATCGCCGATACCATGCCGGACCGGCGCGGGCGGATCGTGCTGATCTCCAGCCGGGCCGCGCGGGGACGGGCCGGTCGGATGCTTTATGCTGCGTCGAAGGCCGCCATGGACGGCCTGGCGCTTTCGCTGGCGCAGGACTTGGTTGCGCGGGGCATCACCGTGAACGTCGTTGCTCCGGGCGCAACCGACACTCCGATGCTGGCCGACCCGCAGCGTGGCGATGCGCCGGTCGCCCTGCCCCCGCTCGGGCGCCTCGTCGATGCCTCGGAGATCGCCGCAACCGTCGGCTTTCTGCTTGGCGTCGATGCCGGGGCCATTACCGGCCAGACATTGTATCAATGCGCCGGCGCCTCGCTGACGATGCCAGGCGCCGCGTTCGGAAAACGGGTTCACGCGAACCGGGAGGACGTATGAAAACGAAGTGGAACAGGCCCGAACTCCTTGCGGCCTCTGCCTTCATGGCAACCGGGTTCGGCGCCCTATGGGTCGCGCGCGACTATCCGGTCGGAACGGTGACGCGGATGGGGCCCGGCTTCATCCCGATCGCGATCAGCGTTCTCCTGATCCTGAGTGCCGCCGTGGTCGCCGTGCAATGCCGGAGCCTTCCGGAAAGTCCGACGCGTCCGCGGCTCAAGCCCTTCGTCTTCATCATGGGCGGCATCCTCGCGTGGGCGCTGCTGGTGGACCGGGTCGGCTTCATTCCCGCCACCGTCATTCTCGTGCTGGCCTGCGCCTCCGTGGAGATCGGCTCCACGTGGCGCTCGAGCCTGCTGCTCGCTGGCGGTCTGTGCGCCACCGGCTATGCCATCTTCATCCGGGGTCTCGGGATCCCGCTTTCGCCCTTCGGAGGATAACCGCCATGGATCTTCTTTCCGGACTCGCACTCGGCGTCGAAATGGCGATTACCTGGGAGGGGCTGCTGTTTTGCCTGATCGGCGTCTCGATCGGCATGTTCATCGGCGTTCTTCCCGGCATCGGACCGCTTGCCGCCGTGGCGATGACCCTGCCGATCACCTATCACCTGCAGCCGATGAGTGCGCTGATCATGCTCGCCGGCATCTTCTACGGTGCGCAATACGGCGGCTCCACCGCCTCCATCCTGCTCAACCTTCCCGGCACCTCGACAACGGCGGTCACCGCGCTCGACGGCTATCCCATGGCCAAGCAGGGCCGCGCAGGGGTGGCACTCTTCATCACCACGATCACGTCCTTCTTCGGCGGCTGCGTCGCCATCATCCTGCTGATGGGCTTCGCCCCGGCGCTCGGCAAGATGGCGCTGAGCTTCTCCTCGGCCGAATATTTCTCGATCATGCTGCTCGGCCTGGTGGCCGCCGCGACCATGGCGATCGGCAGTCCGATGAAAGGCATCGTCTCCGTGATCGCCGGGCTGCTGCTTGCGATGGTGGGGATGGACACGACCTCGGGCACCGTACGCTATTCCTTCGGCATCCTGGAACTTCAGGACGGGCTGAACCTCGTCGCCATGGCGATGGGCCTGTTCGGCGTCGCGGAGATCCTGAAGAACGCGGGCCAGCCCGACCGGCCGACCGACAAGCTGCAGAAGGTGCGGCTGCGCGAACTGATGCCGACCCGCGACGACCTGCGCCAGACCTGGAAGCCGGCAATCCGCGGTGCCGGCATCGGCTCCTTCATCGGCATTCTGCCGGGCGCAGGACCGACGCTGGCCGCCTTCCTCGCCTATGCGATGGAAAAGCGCGTGGCGCGCGATCCGTCCCGCTTCGGCAAGGGCGCGATCGAGGGCATTTCCGCCCCCGAAGCCGCGAACAATGCCTCGACCCAGGCCGCCTTCATCCCGACGCTTGCGCTCGGCATTCCCGGCGATGCCTCCATGGCCGTGCTGCTTGGCGCAATGATGATCCACGGCATCACGCCGCGCCCGGAATTCTTCACGGTGCATACGGACCTGTTCTGGGGCCTCGTCGTCAGCTTCTGGATCGGCAACCTGATGCTGCTGGTGCTGAACATCCCGCTGATCGGTGTCTGGGTGCGGATCCTCACGATCCCGCAAAGGCTGCTGTTCCCGGCGGTGATCTTTTTCATCTGCGTCGGCGTCTACAGCGTCAACAACAACCCGTTCGACGTCCTGACGGTCATCGTCTTCGGTGTCATCGGCTACCTGATGAACATGCTGAACTATCCAACAGCACCGCTGCTGATGGGCTTCATCCTGGGACCGATGATCGAACAGCACTTCCGAAGGGCGCTGCTGTTCTCGCGCGGCGACATGTGGACCTTCGTCGACCGTCCGATCAGCGCGGCCTTTCTCGCCTGTACGGCGGGCCTTGTCCTGCTGCTGGTGTTTCCGAGCCTGCGCCGGACGGCCGGCCGGCTGAAACGCGCGTTCTAGCAACCCACCGCCAAAGACGCGGAAACACCGAAAGGGCCGGCCCATGCGCCGGCCCTTTTTTCGCTCCCCACCGCCTTCCGTATATTCCAACCGTTCGCGCGGCAGGGGCCTTCTCCCGGACCTTGCGCAAGCACAGTGCCGGCAAGGCCGTCGCGTTTCCCGTCGCACCGACAAACGAAAACGGCGGCCCGAGGGCCGCCGCTGGATCGTGCCAAACCGGTCAGGTCGCTCACACGGCGGTGCCGACCTTGAGCGAGGCATTGGCGGCGTCCATGTTCACGCCGTCCAGGTCGTTGTAATAGGCTTCCATCGCCTTGACTTCCGGCTGGCCCATCAGGCCCCAGATATCGTCGATGCCGACGAGAAGATCCGGACGGTCGACGACCTCGCCGGTGGGAATCGATCCCTTGAGGATCGCGAGAGCGTTTTCCATCGCCATCAATGCGGCTGCCGGAAGCATGCGCGGCAGGGTCACGCGCTTGACACCGAGCTCCGCCAGGCGGCGGACCGGAATGAGCGGCGTGGTCGGGCGGTTGCGAATGCCGAAACCCATGTTCACCGAAACCGGGATGGGGACGGCGTCGACCAGCGCCTTGATCTGGTCCTCGCCGTGAATGGCGTCGGCAAAGATCAGGTCCGCGCCGGCGCTTGCGTAGAGCCGCGCGCGGCGAATGGCGCCTTCCAGTCCCTCCACGGCGATCGCGTCGGTGCGCGCCAGAACAACGAAATCGTCATCGCGGCGGGCATCGCAGGCCGCCTCGATCTTGCGCGCCATCTCGCGCATGTCGATGACGTCCTTGCCTGTCATGTGCCCGCAACGCTTGGGGCTGACCTGGTCCTCGATGTTGACGCCGGCAACACCGGCCTCCTCGAAGCGCTGGATCGTGTGATAGACGGTGACCGGATTGCCGTAGCCGGTGTCGGCGTCGGCCATCACCGGGATCGACACGCTGCGCGCGATCATCCGGCAGGCATCGACATTGTCCGTCAGCCCCATGATGCCGACGTCCGGAACGCCCAGGCGGGAGTTCGCAAGACCGGCACCGGTGGTGCAGGCAGTCTTGAACCCCATCTTCTCGACCAACCGCACGCTGTAACCGTCGTATACGCCGGGTGAAACGAGGATATCCTCGCCTGCGAGCAGTTCCCGCAAGACCCTTGTCGGTTTTGCCTGTCGGGGATCGGTTTTCTTCATCCGGCATTCCTCTTTTCGGATTGGTCCGCGCCGTCCTCGTCCCTGGATTCCAGAAGGTCGTGAAGGGCGCTGGTGGCGCGCGCGATATGCGCGCGCATCAAGGATTCGGCCAGATCCGCATCGCGCGCCTTCATGGCCCGCAGGATCTGCCAGTGTTCGGAAAAAGCATTCTGGCGCCGCCCCGGCGCATCGCCGGACCGCGCGCGATAGAGCCGCAGCAGATAGTATAGTTCGTCGCACAACAGCGAGCGGATCCGGCTGTTGCCGCTTGCCTCGGCAATGCGCACATGCACATCGAGAACCGGACCGTCCTTGTTCTCCAGCGCATCGGAGAAGTCCGCCAGCAGACGGTCGAGGTCGCTGTCGGACATCGTCTGTGTTGCCAGCCGCACCGACATGCCCTCAACTGCTTCGCGCAACTGGAAAATCTCGATCATGTCCTCGACGGACAGATCCACCACACGGGCCTTGAGGTAAGGCTCCTTGACGACCAGCGCCCGGCCCTGCAATTGCTTGACCGCTTCGCGGACCGGGCCGCGAGAGACCTGAAAACGTTCGGCAAGGGCGGCCTCGTTTACAACGCCACCCAAGGGGATCTCGCCGCGGACCAGAAGATCGAATATCTTCTTGAAAACCTGGTCGACCAGCGTCCTCTGCTGCTTCTCCGCCAAGACACACCCCTTCTGTCGACACTTCGCCAAAACATATTGCAATAATGGCGACGCTAGCCCAATTTTCATTGGCATTCAAGCTTGTTTCAACAAAAGTGTTGACACTTTTTCGCCGCGCCGATAAGTGCGAGGGAAAGGAGGACCCATGCAAAGCCAGAAGCGCATACCCTTCGCCACGCTCCCGGTCAGCGGCGCGGACGCTCACACCCTCATCGACCTGCCGGCGCTTACGCGCTCGCGGCGGCAGCCGCTGCCGAAGAGCCTCGCCGTCGTGCTGGAAAATCTCGCCCGCCAGACGCTGACCGATCCCGACCTCGGGGACACGGTCGACCGGGTCGCGGCCTGGTCCGGGGGCGACGGCGATCTCGTCGTTCCGCTTGCCGTCAGCCGTGTGCTGCTGCCCGATTCCAGTGGCTTGCCAGCGCTGATGGATCTCGCCGCCGCACGGGACGTGCTCGCGGCCGAGGGCAGCGATCCGGCCAAGGTCGAGCCCAGCGTTCCGGTGACGCTGGTCGTCGACCATTCCCTCATCGTCGATGTCGCAGGCCGGCCGGACGCCGAGGCACGCAACATCGAGAAGGAATACGAGCGCAACCACGAGCGCTACGCCTTCTTCAAATGGGCGCAACAGGCCTTCAATCGCCTCGACGTGGTTCCGCCCGGCGCCGGCATCATCCACCAGGTCCATCTGGAAAAGCTCGCCCGGGTCGTCGACACCGTGGCCGTCGCGGGGCACGGCCCGTTCGTCGCGCCTGAATTCGTGCTGGGCTGCGATTCCCATACGCCGATGGTCAATGGCCTGGGGCTTCTCGCCTGGGGCGTTGGCGGCATCGACGGCGAAGCCGCAGCACTGGGTCAGAAATACGTCGTGCGCATCCCGCGGGTCGTCGGCGTCCGCCTCACCGGCACCCTGCCGGCCGGCGCGACCACAACCGACCTGGTCCTTACCGTGACGCAGCGCCTGCGGGAAGTGAATGTGGTCGGCGCCTTCGTCGAATTCTTCGGCCCCGGCGTCGCGGCCCTTGCCGTTCCCGACCGTGCGACGCTTGCAAACATGGCGCCGGAATATGGCGCCACCGTCGGTTTCTTTCCGATCGATGCGCGTACAATTGAGTATCTCGCCCAGTCGGGCCGCGACCCGGACCATGTGGCGCTGGTGGAGACCTACGCACGCGCCAGCGGCCTCTTCGCCGAACCCGGGGATGCGGATCCGGTGTTCTCTCAGGTCGTCAACATCGACCTGTCGTCGATCGTGCCGAGTGTCGCCGGACCGAAACGGCCGCAGGACCGCGTGTCCCTCACCGACATGAAATCCGCCTTCCGGGCGTGCCTCACCCGGTCGACGCAGGATGGCGGCTACGGCCTGACGAGCGCCCAGGAGAACGCGCACGCGTCCGTGCGCATCGACGGCCGGGACGTGACGCTCACCCATGGCGCCATCACCGTCGCGGCGATCACCTCCTGCACCAACACCTCCAATCCCTCGGTAATGATCGGCGCGGGGCTCCTGGCACGCAATGCGCGCGCGCTCGGGCTGGAAACCCCGGCCTGGGTCAAGACCTCGCTCGCCCCCGGCTCGCGGCTGGTGCGCGACTATCTGACGGACGCCGAGCTGATGGCTCCGCTGGAAGACCTCGGCTTTCATATCGTGGGTTACGGCTGCACCACCTGTTCGGGAAAGTCCGGTCCCGTTCGCCCGGAGATCGCCGACGCCGTGCTCGACAACGGCCTGGTCGCCGCCGCCGTTTTGTCCGGCAACCGCAACTTCGAGGGCCGGATCCACAAGACCTGCCGCGCAGCCTATCTGGCCTCGCCGCCGCTGGTCGTCGCCTTCGCGCTCGCCGGTCGCGTCGATATCGACTTCGAGACCGAACCGCTCGGCCAGTCCGCCAACGGCAAACCGGTCTATCTGCGCGACATCTGGCCGGACCGCGACGAAATCGACCGGCTGGTGCGCGACAGCCAACGGCCCGACCGCTTCCGCGAGAGCTACAAGACGCTCTTCGACGGCTCAAGGCTGTGGCATGCACTGGACACCGCGAGCGGTGCGACGTTCCCCTGGGACCTGGCTTCGACCTACATCAAGCGTCCGCCCTTCTTCGACCTGACGCGCGGCCCGCTGCCGGATGTCATCGACGGCGCGCGGGTTCTGGTGAAGGCTGGTCATTCGCTGACCACCGATCACGTCACGCCGTCAGGCGAAATCCTTCCCGACAGCCAGGCCGGCCGATATCTCATCGACAGCGGCGTGGCGCCCAAGGATTTCAACGCCGTGACGCAACGGCGCGGCAATCACGAATTCATGGCCCGGATCACCTTCGCCAACCAGCGCATGAAGAACGATCTCGCCGGCGGCATCGAAGGCGGCTTCACGCGCCTGTCGCCGGAGGACGACCCGGTGACCGTCTATGATGCCGCCATGCGGTATCGCGAGACGGAGACCCCGGCCTTCGTGCTCGCCGGCAAGGACTATGGCATGGGGTCGAGCCGCGACTGGGCCGCCAAGGGGCCGAAATTGCTGGGAATCCAGCTGGTGCTGGCGGAATCCTTCGAGCGCATTCACCGCGCCAACCTGATCGGCATGGGGATCCTGCCCCTGGTGTTCGACGACGGCGCCTCGGCGGCGTCCCTCGGGCTGACCGGCTTCGAGCGCTACAGGTTCAGCGGGATCCGCGATGCGCTGGCGGAAGAAACGCCGGTGCAGGTGCAGGCCGACGCCGGCGATGGGCGCCGGACGGAGTTTGCCGCGCGCATCGACATTTCCGGGCCGCAGGAGCGCCTCCAGCTGGAGCGCGGCGGCATCTTCGAAACGCTGCTCGGCGAGCTCACCGCAGCAGACGGCGAAAACCGCATGCACGGCAGCGCCCCGCGCGGCTGACCCGGCGGCACCCGCCGAGCGGCATCGCCGAACGGATGTTGTCACCCAGCTTGAAAGGGAAACACGGATGAACCTGGACGAGGCAAAGGAAATCGCGGTCGGCTACCTCGACGCGATGGAACGCCGGGATCTCGACGCGGCACGCGCCTTCATCGGCGACGACCCGCAAATCACCTTCCCGGGCAGCCGGCACTTCACCGACATCGAGCAGATCGTGCGCAACTCCGGCGGACGCTACAACGTCATCCGGAAATCCATCGAGCGGCGCGATGCCTGGCCGGACGGCGACACGACCGTCGTGTTTATCTCTGGCACCCTGTTCGGCGAGTGGCCGGACGGCTCGGCCTTCGAGGGCATCCGCTTCATCGACCGCTTTGAAATCGTGAACCGGCGGATCGTTCGCCAGGAGGTCTGGAACGACAGCGGCGAGCGGCTCCTTGCCATGCAACGGGAGGCAGCGGAATGAAATTCGATCTTGCACTGTCCAACGGCGACATCGTCTTTCCGGGCGAGGGCGTGTCGCGCGGCAGCATCGGCATCGTCGACGGCCGCATCGCGGCGATCCTCGATCCGTCCGAACGGGTCGAGGCCGGCCGCGTGATCGACTGCACAAACCGCTGGATCCTGCCGGGCGTGATCGACCCGCACACCCACATCGGCTTCGGCGACAAGGAGAACGACTGGACGACGGAGACGGCAACGGCGGCGCTCGGCGGCGTCACCGGCCTGATGAGCTTCTGGCGCAGCGACGACCTCGACGCCTCCACCGCACCCTGGATCGCGGAAGGCGAGGCGCGCTCCAGCGTCGACTTCGGGCTGCATTTCGGCGTCACCTCGACCCGCCATGTCGACGAGCTGCAGGCGCTGTCGCGGCGCTACGGCATTTCCTCCATCAAAGTCTATCTGATGTACAAGGGCGCGACCGGCGCCGCGAAGGGCTTCACGGAGGTCGACGACGCCCTGCTGTTCCGCGCGCTGCAGGCGGGCTCGCGCGTGAAGAACGGCGTTGTCAGCGTCCATTGCGAGAACACCGAGGTGACCCCCGTCTTCCGCGAGCCGCTGATGGCCGCCGGGCGCGACGACCTTCCGGCCTGGGACGAGCA
>PARB01000092.1 GCA_002709505.1 Paracoccaceae bacterium
CGGCGCGCCGTGACGTTGGCCCGTTGCAGCCAGCGCCGAGGTGTCCTTGGGAAAACAGGACCCGCCGTAGCCTGGACCGGCATGAAGGAACTTTCCGCCGATGCGGTTGTCCAGTCCAATTCCGCTTGCCACCTTCTGCACATCCGCGCCGACCTTCTCGCACAGATCGGCGATCTCGTTGATGAAGGTGATCTTCAGCGCCAGAAAGGCATTGGCCGCATATTTCGTGAGTTCGGCATTTTCCAGCGTCGAGACCAGGATCGGCGTCTCGCGCAGGTAAAGCGGCTGGTACAGGCGGCGCAGCGTGGCTTCGGCGCGCTCGTCCTCAGCGCCGACGACCACGCGGTCGGGACGCATGAAGTCCTCGATCGCGGATCCCTCGCGCAGGAACTCCGGGTTCGAGGCGACCGAAAAGTCCACGCCCGGACGTTCCGCGCGCAGGATCTCGGCCACCTTGCGGCAGGTGCCCACCACAACGGGCGACTTGATCACGACGACCGTACCCTCGCGCATCACCCGCGCGATCTGGCGCGCCGCCTCATAGACATAGGTCAGGTCCGCCTCGCCATCGCCCCGTCGCGAGGGGGTGCCGACAGCGACGAAGACGACATCGGCAGCCGCCACGGCCTCGTCGAACGCGGTTGTGAACGCCAGCCGGCCGGCAGCGAGGTTGCGCTCGATCAACGCATCCAGGCCCGGCTCGTAAATCGGCACTTCCTTGGCGTTCAGCCGGGCAATCTTGTCCGCGTCGATATCGACACAGGTCACGTCGAAGCCGAACTCGGAAAAGCAGACGCCGGACACCAGCCCGACGTATCCGGTTCCAATCATCGCAATGCGCATGGGAGCTCCTGAAGTCGATAGTCGCAAAAGACACGGTTTGCCGGCGATGGGCGTACCGGAACCGATTGGTCCGCGTGGAAAGGCCGCAATGACCGGCACCAGGCCGACCGTTTGCAAACCGTCTATAGAAAATCACCTGCGACGGAAATGAGACAAACACGCTCGCAAGGTCGTTGCCCGGTCATTCCGCGCCGGAAAGACGCCGCGTTGGTGTTCGCTTGCCATCGGTTTGTCAAGCGGCTAACTCCTTTGCGCGAAAGATCCCGGGTGATCCTGGGACCGATTCGCGGGTCCGCTTCCTGCAACCGGAGAGCAAGAATGGCGACATTGGTCACCGGCGGCGCCGGCTATATCGGCAGTCACATGGTCTGGCGCCTGCTCGATGCCGGAGAGACCGTTGTCGTCATCGACGACCTGAGAACGGGGCACGACTGGGCGGTCCCCGGACAGGCGCATTTCGTTCAGGGCGATGTGAGCGAGCGGGATGTTCTGGAGCGCGCCTGTGCGCTCGCACCGATCGACGCCGTGATCCATTTCGCCGGGTCCGTTATCGTGCCGGAATCGCTTGCCGATCCCCTGAAATACTATCGCAACAACACCTGCGCCTCGCGCGCGCTCATCGAAAACTGCCTTGCCGCGGGCATCGAGCGGATCCTGTTTTCCTCGACGGCCGCGGTCTACGGCGAGCCGGAAACCTGCCCCGTTGCCGAAACGGCAAGCACCCTTCCAACCACCCCCTACGGAACGTCGAAACTGATGGTCGAGCAGATCCTGCGCGACACGGCCCGAGCAACGGGCCTTCGCTACGGAGCGTTGCGGTATTTCAACGTCGCCGGCGCTGACCCGCTGGGGCGCACCGGTCATTCGACCACGGGAGCGACCCATCTTCTCAAGGTCGCCTGCGAGGCCGCGCTCGGTATTCGCGACAGCATCACGGTCCACGGCACCGACTATCCCACGCGCGACGGCACGGCGGAGCGCGATTTCATTCATGTCAGCGATCTGGTGGACGCGCATTTCCTGGCGCTTCGCCACCTGCGCGACGAGGGCGACAGCTTCACCGCAAACTGCGGCTACGGCCAGGGCTACTCGGTGTTCGAGGTGATCGATGCGGTCTCAAAGGCGGCCGGCAGGGAGGTGCCTGTTCGTCTCGGACCTCGGCGGGACGGCGATTGCGCGCGCGTGATTGCGGACAACACGGCTCTTCTGGGCCTGCTCGACTGGCACCCGGCCTATTGCGATCTGGCCGTGATCGCCCGTCATGCGCTTGACTGGGAAGAACGGCTGCGCGCCCGCAATGCACCGGTGTCGCAGACTCGCTGACCGCTCCCGCGACGATGGACGCAGACAATGATCCGAAACCGGATGCCTTCTCCCTCGTCTGTCAAATGCGACAATATCGACGCCTTGGGCGTTATCTGGTTTTCTTGTCGCAATCCCCGAATATGCCAAATGCACGTGCATACTCGGAAAAAATTATCGATTGCTGCTGTGCGGATGAGCCAATGCCCGGTCCTGCCAGAGGCTCCTTGCGCAGCGCGCGGGATCTGACCGGGTTGCCATATTCCAGGCAATCTTGCATGCGATTGGCCGAGGCGCCCGTTGCCGTGTCGAGACGAGAGAAGCATATATGTCCCTTCGGGCACACAACACGATCATTTCCGGTTACGCGGGGCGCCTTCCCGGCGCAGAATCCGTCGATGCGTTCTGGCAGGTTCTGAAAGACGGCCGTTGCACCGTTTCCAAGGTCGGCGCCGACCGCTTCGACACGCGTTCATTCCTTCACCCGGACCCGGCCACGCCCGGCCGCAGCGCGACATTTGCCGCCGGGCAGATCGATGACGTGTGGGGATTCGACGCAAACTTCTTCGGCATTTCACCGCGCGAAGCCGTGCAGATCGACCCGCAACAGCGCCTGTTGCTGCAGGTCGTCTGGGAGGCGATCGAAGACGCCGGATTGAAACCCTCCGACCTCGCGGGCAGCAACACCGGCGTCTATGTGGGCGCCTCGGCGCTCGACTACCACCAGCGGCTCCTGTTCGACATGCCGGCGGTCGACATCCAGACGATGACCGGCAACACCTTGTCGATCGTGGCAAACCGGATTTCCTATATCTTTGACCTGCGCGGGCCGAGCTTCACCCTCGACACGGCCTGCTCCTCGTCGCTGGTGGCCCTGCATCAGGCGGTGGCGGCGATCGAGAGCGGACAGGTCGACACCGCCATCGTTGCCGGGGTGAACCTGCTGCTCAGTCCGTTTTCCTTCATCGGCTTCTCACGCGCGTCGATGCTGTCGTCGCAAGGACTGTGTCGCGCCTTCGACGCCTCGGGAGATGGCTATGTGCGCTCCGAAGGGGCCGTGGCACTCGTGCTGCGACGCGACGCACCCGGCGTTGCCGCGCGCGCGCGCATTCTCGCCAGCGGGATCAATGCGGACGGGCGAACGGCGGGATTGTCGCTTCCCTCCTCTCCCGCCCAGACATCGCTGCTGCGCTCCATCTATGACGAGCTCGATATCTCGGCCGACGATCTTGCCTTTATCGAGGCCCATGGCACCGGCACGCAGGTCGGCGATCCGGCGGAGGCCAATGCGCTTGGCCAGGTGATCGGCCAGGCCCGCGGCACAGTCCTGCCGATCGGTTCGGCCAAGACCAATGTCGGGCATCTGGAGCCCGTGTCCGGGCTCGTCGGCGTCCTCAAGTCGATTCTTGCCCTTCAAAATCGGTTGCTGCCGCGCTCCCTGCATTTCGAGACGCCGAATCCCAACATCGATTTCACCGCCCTGAACCTGTCGGTCGCAAGCGACCCGTTGCCTCTGACCGGCGACGTCTCCCGTCAACTCGCCGGGATCAATTCCTTCGGCTTCGGCGGCACAAACGCGCATACCGTGATCGGCGAGGTCGCGCCCCGGCCCGAACCGGTGAGCAGGGTCGCCGACGATGCGCCGCTGGTCGTGTCCGCCCGCAGCGAGGCCGCACTTCGTGCGCTCGCCGGCCGCTACGCGACGCTTCACGCTCAGCCGGATCTTGCCGCCGGGACGATCGCGGATGCCGCGATCCGGACCCGCGACCTGCATGACCATCGCCTCGTGGTGCTGGGCGACGGCGCGACCAAGCGCGCCGCGCTCGAGGCTTTTGCCAGCGGAGAAAGCGATCCCGCCGCCGTGACCGGGCGCAGCCTCGCCCAGCGCGGCGGACTGGCCTTTGCCTTCTCCGGCAATGGCGCGCAATGGGCCGGCATGGGCCAGCAGGCCTATCAGTCCGACAGGACGTTTCGCGAGGCCTTCGAGGCGGTCGACCGGCACTTCATGGCCGTGTCCGGCTGGTCTTTGGTCACGATGCTGTTTTCCGCAGATCTCGATCAGGAGATCGGGCGGACGGAAATCGCCCAGCCGATGCTCTTCACGCTTCAGGTGGCGATCGTCACAGCGCTGGAGACGCGCGGCATCGTGCCGGACATGGTGCTCGGCCACAGCGTCGGCGAGGTGGCCGCGGCCTGGTGCGCGGGCATGCTGGACCTGCCGACCGCGACCCGGATCATTCACGTCCGCTCCACCCAGCAGGAGGTCGTCCGCCACCTCGGCTCCATGGCAGCCCTGCTGTTGCCGGAAGCCGACGCGCGCGCGGCCATCGCGTCGTCGGGCTTTCCCGGACTGGAAATCTCCGCGATCAATTCGCCGCGCAGCGTCACCGTCTCCGGCCCGTCCGACAGCATCGACGCCTTCGCCCGTCATGCCCGGGCGAACCGCTGGGCCCTGCGCAAGCTGGACATCGCCTATCCCTTCCACAGCGCGCTGGTCGATCCGATCGAGGCGCCCTTGCGCGACGCGCTCGGCGCGATCCCCTCATCACCTGCCAGGCGCGCGTTCTTCTCCTCCGTCCATCCGGATGCGGAGACCGTCACGCCGGACGCCACCTACTGGTGGGACAACGTGCGCCAGCCCGTCCGCTTCTCGCAGGCGGTTGAAAACATGGCCGGCGCCGGGGCCGGCGTTGTCGTCGAGATCGGCCCGCGTCCGCTACTCGCCACCTATCTGCGCGACACGTTGTCCGCCGCCGGCGCCTCCGCCGCGGTGGTGACCTCCTTCGACAAGCCGTCCGAAAAGCTTCCGACGGCCGAGGCACTCGATCCCGTCGCCGCGCGGATCGTCGTCGCGGGAGCCCGGCCGGATGCCGACCTTTATGTCGGCCCGCAAGGCGATGCCCTCCCGGCCCTGCCGCATTACCCCTGGCAGAACACGCCTTTCAGCTTTGCCGAGACCGACGAACGCATCCTGGGGTCGTGCAACTGGCCGCTTGCCGGTCAGCGCCTGAAGCCCGACGGATGCGAATGGTTCAATCTCATCGATGCCGAGCTGCACCCGTTCCTTGCGGGTCACAAGGTCGAGGAGTCCGTTGTCTTCCCGGCCACGGGCTTTGTGGAAATCGGCCTGCGCGCCGCGCTGGAATGGACCGGCCAGGCTGCGGCGGAACTGCATGACATGGACATCCTGCGTCCGCTTGTGCTCGACCCCGGCAAGCCGCAGGAAACCAAGGTTCGCCTTTCCGCCGACGACCGGATGATCGAGATTTTCGCGCGCCCGCGCCTGTCGGGGGCCGAATGGTCGCTGCATGCCCGCGCCGGGTTCCGCACGCCGGCCGCCCCGCCCGAGGCGCAAGACCTCGCCTCCGGTGCCCCCGATGACCTGCGCATTTCCCATGACACCATCTACGAGATGACGCGCGCCCACGGTCTCGGGTACGGCGAGGCCTTCCGCCTTGCCGAGCATGCCGACATCGTGAATGAGCGAACCGCCGTCCTTGCCCTGCGGCCGGCATCGAACGAGGACGCAAGCCGTCCGTTCTCCTTGCATCCGGCCCTTGCCGATGCCGGGTTCCACGGCCTGTTCGCGCTGCTCTCGACCCACGAGAAAAGCCAGACCGGCGGCGGATTTCTGCCGGTGCGCGCCGGGACGGCGGAGCTCTTCGCCCCGTCCGCGCACCCTGCTTCGGTGGTGATCACCATCGAGCGCGCCAGCCCCCGCTCCATCCTTGCAAGCTTCCTCTATCTGGACGCGGACGGGGCGCCGGTTGCCCGGCTTTCCGGCGTTCGCTTCAAGGCCGTGCATTTCCATCTCGATCAGGCCGGTCCGGTGTCCGCCTATCGCGTCGAGGCGCGGCTTCTGGCCGGCTCCGACACCCCGCTTGGCCTTGCCTGCGAAACCCTTGCGGCGCGCGCCCGCGCGGCGGGGCTTGTCGCCGAGGCGGACGCAGGTTTCTCCCCGTCGGACGACCGGCTTCTGCTCGACGCACTGGCACGGTCGGTGGTTCACGCCAGCCTGTTTGAGGTTCTCGGCCGCGACCCCGTCTCGCCCGCATCGGCGGTCGAGACCGGCAGGATCCATGACTCGGCGCGACCGTTCGTCGCCCATTTCCTGCAGGAACTCGCGCTTCACGATCTCACGCAGGAGTCCGACGGCCAGTGGCAGATCACGCCTCCGGACCCCGCGCTGTCCGCCACGACGCTCCTCAACATGCTGTTTGAGATGCCCAATGCGCATGGGGTCGAGGCGGCGTTGCTGGCCCGGCTTGCACGCGACCTGCCGGCGCTGCTGCGCGCAGGCCTGCCGGACACCGCGAGCACCTTTGCAACGCCCGCTCTTCTGGAGGCCTATCGCCACGAAAGCCCGGCAAATGCCGCGCTAGAGGCGCCACTGCTCGCGCTTGCCGACGACGTTCTCGCGTCCTTGCCCGACGACCGCCCTGTGGCGGTGCTTTTCGTCGGATCGCGCCGGCCGAGGCTGGCGGCGGCGATCAGCGAACGACTGGACGCGCATACCGCACAGTTGACGGTGACCGATACCGCGAGCGCACAGCTCGACCGGCTGCAGCGCCAGTGGCGCGGACGGCCGGACACGCGCTTTGTGGCTGCCGACGACGCCGATCTGCCCCAGGCGGGCGGCTATGACATCGTCTTCGCCTGCGATTCCCTGGGTCATGCCGGTTCCCTGAGGCTCACGGACCTCAAGCGGCTGATGGCATCGGGCGGGCAGCTGATTGCGGTTGAACGGGCGCCGAGCCTTGCCTTCGACCTGATCCTCGGCTGTGGTCGGGACTGGTGGAGCGCGGATGCGGATGACGCGGCCGCGCCGGCCTCGTTGCGGAGCGCGGAGGAATGGGAACCCGCACTTCGCGCCGCCGGCTATGTCTCCGCGATTGCACGGCCGCTGGAAACCGGCTTGGCCGATGCAATGCTTGTTCTGGCGACCGCGCCGACGGCGGGTCTTGCGGAAATCCCTGAGGAGAACGAGGCGCAGGACCGGCGCCGCATGCTGATCCTGTGCGACGCCGATGAACCGGGGCGCGCCGTCGCCGGAGCCTTGCAGGCCACGCTTGGCGCCAGCGGCATCGATGCAAGCCTTGCCGTTCCCGGCTCTGCAACGCGGCGGGTGTCGGACCGCGACTGGTCGCTCGATCTCGACGACGCGGCCACCTGGACGGAGAATGCCGATCTTGCCGAGGCCGCCGGACATGGCGTGATCGATCTCTATGGTGCGTTCGCCCCGGCGGGAAATGCCTATGAAGCCGGCTCGCGGCGGCTGTGGGCGCTCACGCGCCTTCTCCAGAGCCGCGCCCGCATGGCTCAACCGCTGCTGATCGTCGCACCGGAGGGCGCGCAAGCCGCCGCTCTCGGCCGTGCCCCCGATCCGGTCCAGGCCGGCGTCTGGGCCTATGGGCGGGTTGCCATCAACGAATTCCCGGAGACCGAAATCCGGCTGCTCGACATCCGCAGGGATCTCGATCCGAGCACGGCCGCCCTGCGCATCGCGACGCAGGTCATCCGTCCCGACGCGGAACGCGAAATCGTCCTCGACGGCGACCGGCGGCTTGGCCTGCGGCTGGAGCGTGTCCCCCCTGCGGTCTTGCCGGACCCCGATGCCCCCCGGCTGGACGGGATCTGTCTCGACATCGCGCAGCAAGGGTCGCTTGACCGGCTGGCCTGGAAACCGACGGCGCGCAAGGCGCCGACCGGGTCCGAGGTCGAGATCGCCGTCGGCGCCGCGGGCCTTAATTTCCGCGATGTGATGTGGGCCCTCGGTCTCCTGCCGGAAGAAGCGCTCGAGGACGGTTTTGCCGGCCCGACGCTTGGCATGGAGTGCTGTGGCGAGGTCGTGCGCGTCGGTCCGCAGGCGCGCTCCATCAAGCCGGGCGACCGGGTGATCGCCTTCGCCCCGGCCTGTTTTTCCAGTCACGTGCTCGTCTCGGAAACCGGCTGCGTGCCCGCGCCCGAGGGGATCGGGGATGCGGCGGCGGCAACCATTCCCGTCGCCTTCCTGACGAGCTACTACGCGCTCATCCACCTTGCCGGGCTTCGGGCAGGCGAGAGCGTCCTGATCCATGGCGGTGCGGGCGGTGTCGGTCTTGCCGCGATCCAGATCGCAAAGCACGCCGGCGCAACGGTCTTCGCCACCGCCGGAAGTCCCGAGAAACGCGCCCTGCTCGAAGGGCTCGGGGTCGATCATGTTCTCGATTCCCGCTCGCTCGCCTTTGCCGGCGAGGTGATGCGGATCACGCAGGACAAGGGCGTGGATGTGGTGCTGAACTCGCTGTTCGGCGAGGCGATGGAGCGCAGCCTGTCGGTGTTGCGGCCCTTCGGCCGGTTCCTGGAACTCGGCAAGCGCGATTTCTACGGAAACACCCATCTCGGCCTGCGGCCGTTCCGCCAAAACCTCAGCTATTTCGGCATTGATGCGGACCAGCTGCTCGTCCACCAGCCGGATCTGGCGCAGCGTCTGTTGAGCGAGGTCATGGAGCTCTTCGACACGGGCGCGCTTCACACGCTTCCCTATCGCACGTTCCGGGCGGATGATGCCGTCGCTGCCTTCCGGCTGATGCAGCAGGCCGGCCATATCGGCAAGATCGTGATCTCGCCGCCGCAGGAGCCATCCTCCCCCGTCGCGCCGGCGCTCGCCCCCGTTCGCCTGGACCCGGAGCGGGCCCATGTCGTCGTCGGCGGTTTCGGCGGCTTCGGTGCGGAGCTGATCCGGCGGCTCGCCGACATGGGCGCGCGCGAGATCGCTGTCCTGTCGCGTCGCGGCGAACAGGCCGATGGCGCGGCTGAGCTGATTGCCGAGTTGGGCTCCCGCAACGTCCGGGTCACGCCCCACGCCTGCGATGCCTCCGACGAAACCGCCGTGACCGGCGCGCTTGCCCGCATCCGCGCTGCAAGCGGCGGTCTTGCCGGCGTCTATCACACGGCCATGGTGCTGGAAGACACGCTGATCGCGAACCTGAGCGAAGACGCCCTGCGCAAGGTGCTTGCACCCAAGGTGCGCGGCGCCGAATTGCTCGACCGGCTGACGCGTGAAGACGACCTGCAGCAGTTCGTGCTGTTTTCCTCCGCGACAACGCTGGTCGGCAATCCGGGACAGGCCAATTACGTTGCCGCCAACGGCTATCTCGAAGGACTTGCCGCCAAACGTCGGGCGGAGGGTCTCCCCGCCCTTGCCGTGGCCTGGGGGGCAATCTCCGACGCGGGCTATCTGGCGCGCAATGCCGAGGTCGGCGACAAGCTCGCCCGCAAGCTCGGACGGCACGCGCTGACCGCACGCGAGGCGCTGGACGGACTCGCCGCCCTGATGAGCGACGCCCAGACAGATGTGCGACAGGCGGCCACCGGCTATGCCCGCATCGACTGGGCCGCAGCGCGGCGCGACCTCGCGCTTCTCGCCACACCCTATGCCGAACGCCTCGGCATCGAGACCACGGAAGGCGCCGGCGGCGAGGCTGCTGCGATCGATCTCGCCAGCCTGCTCGACGGGCTCGACCGCCCGGCGGCGATTGCCCGGATCTGTCAGCTGCTCGCCGTGGAGATCGGCCGCATCCTGCGCATCGGCGAGGAGGAAATCGATCCGGCCCGCCCGCTTGCAGATGTCGGCATGGATTCTCTCATGGCGCTGGAACTCAGGATGGCGGCCGAACGCCAGTTCGGCATCGACATTCCGTTGATGTCGCTGGCAAACGGCGCGACACTGGCCGACATGGCCGCACGGATTGTCGATCAGGTGCAATCGGGATCCCGCGACGGCGACGGCCTGTCCGACGAGGCGCAAAGAAATGCGATGCAGCATCTTGGGGATGACGCGTTCACCAGCAGCGAGGACATGGCCGATGTCGCGGCCCGGATCGAGGAAAAGACCAAGGACGTGAGGAGCCTTTTGTGAGCCGCGAGGGCGACACACCATCCGGTGCCGGACACCGCCGCGACCTGATGGCGAGCCTTCGGGCCAGCCACGAGGCCGCGCGCGGCCGCAAGCCCGCACTCCGGGCGGACCCGGCGGCAAAAACCCCACCGCCGGTCAGGGCGTTCGACTTTTCAAAGCTTCCGGCCTTTCGCCAGTTGAGCATGCACCGCGCGGCCGCCGACATGATCGGCCTGGAGAACCCCTTCTTTCAGCCGCATGACGGCATCGCCGGCGCCACCACCTGCATCGACGGCGTGGAGCACGACAATTTCGCCTCCTACAACTATCTTGGCCTGAACGGCCATCCCGAGGTCAATGCCGCGGCGCTCCAGGCCCTGCAGACCTATGGCACGAGCGCGTCCGCCAGCCGTGTGGTTGCCGGCGAACGCCCGATCCATCGCGCCCTCGAGACACGTCTGGCCGCGCTGCACGGCGTGGAGGATGCGGTCGTGATGGTGAGCGGCCATGCCACCAATGTCACCACCATCGGCCATCTGCTCTCGTCGAGCGACCTCATCGTCACCGATGCGCTGGTGCACAATTCGATCAGCGAGGGCGCGCGCCTGTCCGGCGCCGCGCGCATGAACTTCCCGCATGGCGACCTCGACGCCCTGGAACGCCTGCTCACCGACCAGCGTCACAAGTTCGAACGGGTGCTGATCGCGGCGGAGGGCATTTACAGCATGGACGGGGATTTCCCCGACCTGCCGCGCCTGATCCGCATCAAGCAGATGTTCGACGCCTGGCTCCTGGTCGACGAGGCCCATTCCGCCGGCGTTATGGGCACCAGGGGACGCGGCATCGCCGAGCATTTCGGCGTCGACCCTACGGCCGTGGAAATGTGGATGGGCACGCTGTCGAAGACGTTTTCCTCCTGCGGCGGATATATCGCCGGCTCGAAGGCGTTGTGCGACTATTTGCGCGCGACCGCGCCCGGCTTCGTCTTCTCCGTCGGGCTTTCGCCACCGCTTGCCGCCGCAGCCCTTGCCTCGCTCGACATCATGGACCGCGAGCCGGACCGCCTGCGCCGGCTTGCCGCGAACGGACACCGCTTCCTTTCGCGCGCGAAAAACGCCGGTCTCGACACCGGCCCGAGCGCCGGGTTCAGCGTCGTTCCCGTCATCGTCGGCGACTCCATCGGCGCGGTTACGCTGTGCAACCGGCTGCTCAAGCGCGGCATCAACGCGCTGCCGATCGTTTTCCCGGCCGTTGCGGAGAAATCCGCGCGCATCCGCTTCTTCATCACCAGCGAGCATTCCGACGCGCAGATCGACCGCGCGGTCGATGCCACGGCCGAAGAACTCGCCGCCATCCGGCAGAAAAACACCCGGTTTTCCGACCTCGTCAGAAACGGATCCGCGCCGGAATAGACGGCGCGCGTCACAAGCCGATCTTGCGACCGACCCAGGACGCGTGCTGACGGATCAGGCGGACGAACCCGTAAAGCGGGTCGGCGCGTTGCGCCACCAGCCGGTCGATCAGCACCTCCGGCGGACAGGGGCGCAGCGTCTTGGGATCGAGAGTGACGGGATAGTCGACAAGCGCGACATGGACGAGAGTGTCGAGATCGACGCGCGTGTCGCGGCGCGGCATCGGTGTCAGGTCCTCGGTGAGGCCCCAGCCGGCATAAAACGGCATGCCATGCACGGTGACCGGCGTGTCGCGCAGCAGCGCCTCGAAACCCGTCAGCGATGAAAACGTCTCCACGCGATCGACCGCCTCGATCAAGCCGACGATATCGCCGTCTCCGGCGACATGATCGGCAAACTGGCGCAATACGTCGGCCTCGAGCCGGCCGGCGCGCAGACGGGCCGCGACATCGGGATGCGGCTTGTAGACGATCCAGGCGTCCGGATTGCGCGCCCTCACCTGCCGCAGGAGCTCGAGATTGACGTTGTCGCAGCCAGCACAATCGATCGTGGCGCTGAGCGAGCGCCGCACACCCGCGTCATCGGCCACCTGACCGGGCACGAGGATCGCCTCGCGCGCCGACGGCCGCGGCAGCGCCGGGCCCGGCCGGCCGACGTTGTATTTGGTCAGCCTCGCCGCGACGATGCGCCGTCTGAGCTCGGCCGCCCTCGCCCGCTCGTCAGGATCCAGCCGGCGCGTCTTCAGCAGATGCTCCATCCGGCTTTCGCGGGTGGCGTCGAAATAAATGCCCAGATCATCGAAGGCGAGGGCTGATCCGCGGGCAAGCCCGGCGCCAAGCCCGACGGAGCGCAGAAAGCCGTCTTCGATCCGCCACAGCTCCACACCGGCCTCGCTGGCCCAGTGCTCCTCGACGGAGGACACCGCCGCCGCCCAGCCAAGCACGCGCCCGCCCCGGACGCGGGCCGCATCTATCGCCGAGCGTGCATCGTCGCAAAAGGTGAGCGGATGTGCCTCGCTGCCGAAGGCGGCGGCAATCGCCCTGTGATTCCAGGGCTTCGCACCAAAACAAAAGGCCGGACGGTCCGCCAGGGCATCCCGCCGCCGCAGCGCGTCGCGCGCCGCACGGTCACCTGTCATGTCGGGATCGCCCAGCCCATGGGTCACAATCGGCTCATCCTCCACGCTGTGCTCACAACCGGATGCCGAGCGCCCTGGCGCGCTCGAGCCGCGGCGGCGGACCCGCCAGTTCGGGCGGAACCGGCTCCGTCGAAAGCAACCGCGCCGTCATGCCCTCAACCGCCTCCTGGAGACCGCCGCGATTATGGATCGTACCGCGCACCTGGGTACAGGCCGCAATCGCCGTCACGAAGGCCTCGACCCGGGCAGGGTCCGGCGGTTGCGGCGCGGCCCAGAATGTGTCCAGCTCTCCCTGATGGGTGAGACCGGGACCGTCGTAGATTGCCGGCGCAAGCGGCTTGACCGGTCGACCGGCGCGCAGCGCATCGAGGCCGACGGTCGAATTGACCGTCACCACGCCCTCCGCACGGGCCATCAGCGCCGCCAGATCCCCGCCATCCAGAAACACGGCCCTGTCGCCAAGCCCAATGTCCCGCGCCCTGTCCGCGATCTCTTTGGCCCAGTCGATCCAGCCATTGTCGAGCGGATGCGACTTGATCGCCAGCCGAGCCTCCCGCGGAGCATGCCGGGCGAAAGACGCCATGACGATCTGCAGGGCCTCGCGTACGGAGCCATAGGGCGACTGCGCGACGATCTGATAGTCGCCCTCCATCTGCAGGGGCAGAAGAAACAGAGGGGAACGGTCGGCAAGCAGCGCGCCCTGGCGGGCCTTTGCCTCGCGGGCGCGGGCCGATGCGCCCGCCAGCCGGCGCAGCCAGAGCGTATAGTCGAGCAACGGCGACATCGGCGTGTGCCGGCGGTGATGGGGAAAGAACAGCCACCCGAGCGCCACATTGGGCAGGTGATAGCTCACGTCCTGCCAGGCCTCCAGCGCGAAGGATGCCGGATGGCGCGGCGCAATATCCACCTCCCCGGCCCGCGCCTGCAACCGTGCGACGGCATCGGGGTCGACGGGAAAACGGCTCGACACCCCGAGCCCGCCGCGTTCCAGCGTCATGAAGCCTGGCCGGATGAGGCCGAGCTCGCTCACATGCACGGCAAGGCCGAGACGCTCCGCCGCAATCACGGCCTGGCGGTGATAGGGCCGCGTATCGCCGTGCATCACCAGGTCGCTCACGCCCTCGCGCTCGAGCCGATCGGCGATCCAGTCCGGCCAGTCCTCGAACCGTCCGCGGTAGGAAAGCGTTTCCGGGCCGTGCCAATGCAGCCAGTCGCCAACGCAAAAGTTGATCCGCAAAACCTTGTGGCCGGCCGTCGCCAGCCCCTCGCCGATCCGCCGGTAAAGCGGAGAGAGCGGCCCCTGCAGGAACAGGAAACACCGCCTATCCGCGCCACGCACGCCACCACCTCCCGGTCTTGCCGCGCGCGGCGATCTCGTCCGCGAAGGTTACCGGAAGGCCGAGGGCGCGGGCGCGCGCGATCCGCGGCGCCGGAGCCCCATCGCAGCCCGGCTGGTTGATCGTCCCCGCCGCGATCCGCTCTGCCAGCTTGTCCGCTGCCGCCGCCTTTCCGCTGCGGGTGTAGAAGTTGCCCTGGATCTGGATGGCATGCGCCATCAGCCGCTGAACGGCCTGATAGGTTTCGGCGTCCGGCGCCTGCGGCGTGCGCCAGAAGCGGTCCAGCGGCAGCTGGCAGGTCAATCCGGGCAGGTCATAGACGGCCATGCCGAGCACCTTCACCGGACAGCCGATCTTGACCGCATGCAGTCCGGTTGTGCTGTTGACCATGACAGCCCCGGCGGCGTGCTTCAGCAAGGTGACGAGGTTGCCCCCGTCGACCAGATGGACCCGTCGCTTGATGCCATGCCTGCGCGCCAGCTGGCGCACGATCTTGCCCCAGGCTTCGATGCCCTGATCCATCGGATGCAGCTTCACCACCAATTGGGCGGCCGGATGGGCATGTCCGGCGAAAGACGCGAACACCTCGTCGAGCGCGTCGCTCAGATGGTCGTATTGCGCGTTGTAGCGAAGCTGGTAGTCGCTCTGCATCTGAAGCGGAAAGATGAAGCAGGGGCAATGCGACTCGATCAGGTCGTCGATCAGGATCGTCGCGATCCGGTCTCTGCGGCGGGCAAGCAGCACACGCGGCAGCGTCATCACATACTCAAACAGCGGATGATAGATCTTGTCGGCGTCGAAGCGTGGGAACACCAGATAATCGAAGGCGTTCAACAGGTTGTAGACCACCTCATGCGCCGCTTCCAGCCAGAAGACATTGCGGAAGCGTTCGGTCATGTCGACGGGAGGAAGAGCGTGGGCGGCGGTCTTGATCGTCTCGACGTCGTCGGGAAACAGCGAGCGAACGGACATTCCGTCGAGCTCGGCGGTGATCCAGTCGGGTCTCAGGTAGCCGTTTTCATAGGCCACCGCGCGCACGCCAAGCCGATGCGCGACCTCCAGCGCCGCCGAGTGGTAGGGGAACCGGTCCTGGTAGAACACGACATCGGTCACGCCCTGCTCGACCAGATAGCGCTCAAGAAACGCCGGCCAGTCGGTGAGACTGCCGCGATAGTTCACGCAACGCCGATCGTGCCACATGAGCCAGTCGGCCAGGCTGAGATTGATCCGCAGGGTCCTGTGGCCGAGCGCCTCGAGCGCATCGGCGACGCGCCTCGGAAAATCGGACGGCGGCCCTTGCAGGAACAGCACAACGCGAGCCGGCTCCCGCGCCTGCGGTGCGCTGCCTGACGTCTCGCGTTCGTTGTCTCGGTCTTCGGTCATCTTTTCCCGGCCGCGAGAGGAACCGTCGCCTGGACGCCCGTAGCGAAGGGTCCGCCGCCGGCGGCGGAACCAACCGTTTGCAAAACGATCCGCGAGGCAGGCCTTCAACCGGAAATCAGTTGTTTATCAGGCCGTTCGCCGTATTCACATTGGAGAGCAGCGGGCCGATGATCTGCAGGAACTTGCCGAATTCCGCCGTCGGATGATTTGCGACATAGATGATATCCTTGTCATGCATCTCGAACGAACGGGCAAGGAAGAAGGCCTCGGCCTGCCGCAGGTTCAGCTTGTAAACGACCGGAATGTTGGTGGCGCGGATCTTGTCGACCGCGTCGCCCTTGAGCTGGCGCACCAGATCGCGGTGCTCGAACCGGAAAAGAAAGATGCCGGCGGCATTGGCGAAGAAGTCCTTCAACCCGCCGACCTGGGCGAGACCTTCGGCGAGCGTGACCGTTTCCGTCTTGAAGGGAACGAGCTTCGTGTCGCGCACGGCACCGAAGGCCGAGAAGGTCCGGGGCTTGTGCGTGACGAGAACATTGTCGCCGGCGGTCAGCCAAATGTTGTTTTCCGGATAATTGATCAGATCGACCAGACGCGCCTCGCCGGAAGCATTGCCACGCTTGAGGGTGACGACGGTCTCATAAGTCGCCTCGCGCGAACCGCCCGACTTCGCCACGGCCTCGAGCAGACGCATGCCGCGCACGGACATTGTGTACTGGCCCGGATTCATCACATCGCCGACCACGACGATGCCGGTGCTTTCGCTCCCCTCAACCGAGACGAGAACCTGGGGCTCGATCGCCTTGCCCTTCAGGCGCTCCTGGATGGCAACCCGCAGGCCCTCGACGCTGAGGCCCGCCGCGCGGATCCGTCCCGCATAGGGAATGAAGATATAGCCGCTTTCGTCGATGACGGCAGGCACGGACACCTGCTTGCCGTCGGTCGTCGAAAACAGCCCGTCCGCCGCGGCCTCCCAGATCGTGACAACCAGGCGGTCGCCGATCCCGAGGCGGGCCGAGCGGCCGCGATTGGGCACGGATTGAAACTGCTTGGCAAAGGGCGCGGGACGATAGGCGTGAAGCTTGTTCAGCATCTCGCTGTCGAGCGAGAGCAGCACGTAGTTGGAGCGAATCGCATCGCCCTCGATGTCCTCCGACGTGATGGTGATGGCCGCCGGCCCCTGACCGGGCAAACCGCCACAGCCAGCCAGCACCAAAGCCAATGTCGCAAGGAGAATAAAACGCATCAAAGCCTCAACTTAAGACGGGTCGTTCACCCGCGCCGTCCAGGGTTCAGTTAGCATCGCGTCCCGTGACGTTACAAGGAGGAAGGCCCCGAGCATGCGTGTAACGTCTGTGTGTTGTCGATTGGCAACATAGTCGGAGAGATTGGTTAACGAACCAGAAACCATTTGAGCCGAATTGCCGATAATTTGACCGTCCGTTCGGCGCGCGCGCACGCCTCACGGAATCGTCTTTCGGCCGGAAACATGCCATAACCGCTGAAATGGCGCCTGGACCCGCGATCCGGCGACACGCGGGCCATTCAGCACCGGTCAACCATTTGCGACCCATAGTCGTAAGGAGGATCGGCAAGACGATCACACGAACACGGGTACCCTCGTGCGTATTTGCGAGACCAGCAACTTGAGACCGAGCGTCCTGCGCCGGCGGCCTGACGGGCTGCGGCTGCAATTGACGCGCTGTGTCTCGGTGCTGGCGCTTGCCGCAGCACTTGCCGCGGCGCCCGGCCGCGCGGAGGCGCTCGACCTTTTCGGCTGGCTTCCCTTCGGATCCAAGTCCTCCGAAGACGAACAGGGACAGCCGGCCGTCGTCGATCCGCTGCCCTATACGGCAAGCCTCAGTGTCTCGGGCGGACCCCCGGAGCTGGAAACCGCGCTGACCGGCTCATCGGAGCTGCTCAGCCAGGGCGACCGGCTTCCCTCGGGCGAGGCCGGACTGATCGCGCGGGCCGTGTCCGATTTCGAACGTCTTGTCGGACGCCTCTATGTCGAGGGCTATTATGCCGGGACGGTGAACATCCGCGTTGCAGGCCTCGACCTGCAGCAGGCGCTTGCCGCCCCCTCGCTGCCCGGGCCGCGCCCGGTGCCGGTTACAATCACCGTCGACCCCGGCCCGCTGTTCACTTTCGGCGCGATCGCCATCACCCCTGCCGACGATGCCGCGCAGGGCGCCAACACGACCTTTGATGGCGCAAGCTACGGACTTGTGCGCGGGGAAACGGCGAACTCGGAAAAGATCCTGCGCGCCGAACGCGCGATCGTCGCCGACCTGAAGGCGGCCGGTTACCCCTTCGCGCGCATCTCGCGCCGCGAGATCGTCGCCGACCACGACACCGACCGGCTCGACGTGCGCCTTTCGGTCGCCGCCGGACGCGCTGCCCGGTTCGGCGAGGTCTCGGTCTCCGGAGCCGAGGCGACCGACCCCGATTTCATCGTCACCCAGGCAATGCTCCCCGTCGGCGGCGCTTACAGCCCGGCGGAGATCGACCGGGCAACGGAACGGCTCAACGAGCTTGGAATTTTCTCCTCCGTGCGGATCGTTCCCGCCGAAAGCATTACCCCCGACGGCCTGCTGCCGGTGACCATCGAGGTCTCCGAGCGCAAGCGCAACGTTATCGGCGTCGGCGCCAACTGGTCGAGTTCCGAAGGGTTCGGCGTCGAGAGCTACTGGCGCCGCCGCAACCTGTTCGGCCGGGGAGAGCTGCTGAGCATCGAGGGCTCGGTCGGCCGGATCGGCGACAATTCGCTGTCGGACCTTGAGTATTCGGCGAGGATCGCCTTCGAGAAGCCCGGCGCCTTCGGACCGCAGACCCGCTTCACCACCAGCCTCGGCGCGCGCCAGGAAGTGCCGGATGCCTATCGCAGCCGCAGCATCACCGCCGATGCCTTCTACGAGCGCGACGTGACCGACGAACTGTCGGTCAAGTTCGGCGGCGAGGTGCAATTCGCCGACGAGCGCGATGTCTTCGGCAACGAGACCTATCTGCTCACCGGCGTGATCGGCCAGGTGACCTACGACACGCGCGACGACCCGCTGAACCCGACCAAGGGCATCAACGCGCTGCTGTTCGCCGAGCCCGCCTATGACGCGCGCGGCGGCAATGCCATGCTTTTCACCCGCGGTCAGATCTCTGCCTATCAGGCGCTCGACGATGCCGCCCGCTTCGTGCTCGCCGGCCGCCTTGGCGCCGGCAGCATCATCGCTCCGTCCGTGCGCTCCATCCCCGCCGCACGCCGCTTCTTCTCCGGCGGCGGCGGATCGATCCGCGGCTATGCCTATCGCAACGTCGGCCCGCGGCGGAACGGCGAGGTCACCGGCGGACGGAGCTTCGTCGAGGCCTCCGGCGAGATCCGCATGAAGGCGACCGAGACGATCGGCCTCGTCGGCTTCGTCGATGCCGGCAACAGTTTCGACGCGATGTACCCGGACTTCTCTCAAGGCTTGAAGGTGGGCGTCGGCGCGGGCCTGCGCTATTTCACCCCCGTCGGCCCGCTGCGTTTCGACATCGCCGTGCCGCTCGACCCGGAAAAGGACGATCCGGACTTTGCAATCTATGTGGGCCTCAGTCAGGCGTTCTGATATCGATTCAAATCGGGCCGTTTGTCGTTTTGCCTGAATCGCTTGGCCCGGATCGCTCAGGCTTCGATTCAATCCCGGCGCGGCCTTGAGAGCCTGACATGCCGCGGTTTTCTCTGGAGTTTTTCCCGCCTGCGAAAACATGAGTCCTCCCAGGCGTCTGGCCCGCGATCTTCAGGTCTTGATTCGACCGGAGCTCCGGCAGGTCGCCTGTCTGCAGCCCGACTCGCTCACGCCATGATTTGGCTTCAATCTCACCGGCCAAGCCGCTGTACCGAGATTCCTTTTTGCACTTGAAGGACCGAATGACCGCTTCGCTACCGATCAGACTGGCATTTGGACTGCTGCGCATGGCGCTGCGCGTAGTGGCGGGGCTTACGATCCTCGTCGCGGTGCTGGCCGTCGGCACGCTCGCCGTGCTGCAGACCGACGCCGGGCGCCGTAACGCCGCCAGCCTGATCGGATGGGCCGCCTCGGACGACAGCGGCGGCATTGCGCTCGACGGTCTCGCCATCGACTGGGACCTCGACCTTCGCCTTGCCTCGCTGGTCGTGCGCGATGCCAATGGCCCCTATCTCGCCGTATCCGGGCTCGACGTCGCGTGGCGCCCGCTGGCGCTTTTCACCGGCCTCGTCGCCATCGACAGTGTCAGCGTCGAGCGGGTCGCGCTCGCCCGTCTGCCGGTGCCCGGCCCCGAACCCGACACCCCGGAGCCGCCTTCTCCCCCGGGCCTTCCGGCACTTCCCGCCATTCACCTTGACGCCGCCAGCGTGGAGCGGATCGAGCTGGGAGCAGCGGTTGCCGGAACGCCGATGCAGCTGACCGCGACCGCGGCGCTTCGCACCGAGGCGGCGCCGCAGTCGCTGTCGGGCGAGATCGCCGTCTCGCGCACCGACGGCACCGACGGCAGCGTCGACGCACGGCTGCGCTACGAGCGGGCCAGCAACGTGCTGAGCGTTCAGGTCGGCGCCAGCGAACCGCGCGGCGGGCTGGCGGCGCGGCTTCTCCAGATCGAGGGGCTGCCCGCCGTCGATTTCTTGCTGACGGGCGACGGAACCCTCGACGACTGGAAAGCCGAACTCGCGCTGAAGCTTGACGGGGAGACGGATGTCTCTGGCACCGCCCGTCTGACCCAAACGGTCGCCGCCTCCGGCGTTGCGGAACGCACCCTTACAGCGGACCTCTCCGGCCGGCTGACGCCGCTGGCGCCGCCGGTCGCCGAAGCCTTCCTGATGGGCGAGACCCGGGTAACGGCTCAGGCCCGGCTGAGCGACGCCTTCGTTCCGCTTGAGGTGTCGCTGTCTGCGGCCAGCGACACGCTTTCCAGCGACATCGCCGCCACCTTCGACGCCGCGACCAGCGCGCTTGATGCGACGGTCGACCTGCGTCTCTCCGCCGGAGGCGATGCCCGCATCGCGCTGGAGCTTCCCGACCGGCGGGTCATCCTCGGCGACACCACGCTGTCGGCGGCGGCCCGCGGCGAGCTCTCCGCCCTGGCCTGGCGCATCGACCTTGCCTCAGCCTCCGTGGAAACCGACGAGGCCGCTCTGGAGACCCTGCAGGTCGTGCTGAGCGGCTCGGATCTCGATGCCAGCGACCCGACGGAAGAAATCCCCGCCACTCTCACCGCGACCGTCGCCAAACTGTCTCCGAAGACGGACGCCGCCGCCGGTTTTGCCGGCCCCTTGCGCATGTCCGGCGTGGTTACCCTCGCGCCGGAGACCTTCACCGCCGACATCGCGTCCTTCGAAACCGAGTTCGAGCCCTTCGCTCTGTCCGCGAACGGCACCGTCGGTCTCGATGAGGTCGATGCCGAACTGACGCTGAACGTCTCCGACCTGGCGCGCATCGATCCGCAGGTCTCCGGCGCGGTGACCGTCGAAGCCCGTGTGGAAGGCCCGCTGACCGCCCCCGTGATCACCGCCGACGCGACGGCGGATCAACTCCAGCTCGCCGGAAAACCGGTGCGCGATCTTCAGCTCTCCGCAAGAGCCGACACCAATCCGGAGGCGCTCTCCGCCGATCTCGAGCTCACCGCCAATGTTGACGGCAACGATCTGGCCGCGGCACTTCGGGCGGAGCCGGAAGGAGACGGCCTGCGCGTTCCCACCTTGTCGCTCACGGCCGGAGAAAACACCCTGTCGGGCGACCTCGCGATTGCCGACCTCACCCGCGCGACAC
>PARB01000093.1 GCA_002709505.1 Paracoccaceae bacterium
ACAGGAAGATCAGCGCCCAGAAGTGCACGATCGACAGGCGGTAGGAATAGACCGGCCGCTCGGCGCGCTTGGGCACGAAGTAGTACATGATGGCGAGGAAGCCGGCGGTCAGGAAGAAGCCCACCGCGTTGTGGCCGTACCACCACTGCACCATCGCGTCCTGAACGCCCGCCCACACGATGTAGGACTTGGTGCCGTAGATCGACACGGGGATCGTCAGGTTGTTGGTGATGTGGAGCATGGCGATCGTCACGATGAACGCCAGGTAGAACCAGTTCGCCACGTAGATATGCGGCTCCTTGCGCTTCCACAGCGTGCCCAGGAAGACCAGCAGATAGGCCACCCAGACGATGGTCAGCCACAGATCGGCGTACCACTCGGGTTCGGCGTATTCCTTCGACTGCGTGGCACCGAGCAGGTAGCCCGTGCCCGCGATCACGATGAAGGCGTTGTAGCCGAGAATGACGAACCAGGGCGCGATGCGGCCGGGCATGCGGGCGCGGCTCGTGCGCTGGACCACATAGAAGGAGGTGGCAAGCAGCACGTTTCCGCCGAAGGCGAAGATCACGGCCGAGGTGTGAAGCGGCCGCAGGCGACCGAAGCTTGTCCAGGGCAGATCGAAGTTCAGCACCGGATAGGCCAGCTGAAGCGCGATGATCAGACCGACGGTGAAACCGGCGATACCCCAGAAGACAGCAGCCCAGGCCCCGAACTTGATCGGGCCGAGATTGTAGTTCGGCTTGCCGTCGATCTCTTGCGGAATCGCCATTCCGCCGTCGTTGAAATAGTTCTTGAAAATGATGAACGCGCCACCGGCCGCAAAGAGCGAGCCGATTGCGGTGTGAAACGCCATAACCTGATCGTAGGTCTTACCCGCGATGATCAGGCAGACGAAGGCAATCACGATGAGAAAGACGGCAAAGAAGCCTTCCTCCAGCGTGAGGTATTTGGCTTTTGTCTGAGCCATGTCCGCGCCCCGAGTCCGTTTGTGATCCAACCCCCTATGGGTCCAGGAGGACGGTATGACGCACTGCGCCAAATCCGCCTTGATCCAGGTCAACCTGCCATAGGATAAGTCGCCTGGAATTTCACCTGCCAAAAAGTCCGTGCGACGATTTGTACAGATAATCCGCTTTAAAAATCATACTACTAAGTATATCCCCCTAAGCAAACCTCCGATTATCGTCACAGATACGGCGGCGCTTCCTCCCCGACCGGGGACACCGCTCGCCCTAGACTGCGGGGCCCGGTCCTGCGGGCGGGCGCGCGGCGCCTAGGAACCGCGACGTCAGGAAGGGAAGAATCAGGACCATCGCGACATAGCGCGCGATCTGATGCGCCGCGACGAAGGCCGGATCGAGGTTGAGCAGGAAGGCAAGCAGCGTCATTACCTCCAGTCCGCCGGGCGCGAAGGCGAGCAGCACCTGACCGAAGGGCAGTCCGAAGACGGCCCAGACAAGCGCCGACATCACGACCGAGATGGTCATGCCGACGAAAAAGGCGCCGAGGGACACGACGAACATTCGCGCCAGCGCCTGCGCTCCGAAATCGGAAAAGCGCGTGCCGACCACGCATCCCAGGCCGATCAGCGCGGCATGGGTCAGCCAGCCCGGCAGGATAATGTCCACCGTGCCGGTGGCGCTCAGGATGGCGCTCATGAAAAACGGACCGGTCATCCACCCGGCCGGCACGCCCGCGCGGGCGGTGCCGAAGCCGATGAGTCCGGCAAGCGCCACCAGAGCGGCGAGCAGCGGCAGGCCGGGTCCGGCAGGCGGTTGCGCGGAGATATCCAGAACCGGCGCCCCGCTGCCCGCGATCAGCGACGGCAGAACCGCCATGAGAATGAAGAGCCGCACCGACTGCGCAAGCGCCACGCGCCCGACATCGGCGCGGGGATAGGACAAGGTCATCGCCATCACCACGGCGAGCGCGCCGGGGATCGCCGCAAAATAGGAGGTTTCCCGGTCCCAGCCCGCGACCCTGCGCTGATAGAGATAGGTCGCCCCCATCACCGAGATCATGGTGACCCCGAGCAGCGCCATGGTGAAGGGCCACTCGCCGATGCGCTCGATCGTGTCCGGCGTGACACCGGTTCCCATCGTCACGCCCAGCACCACGAAGAGCCCGTCGCGCAGGGGCGTCGGCACATGCGCGGGCATCTTCGCCAGGCTCGCCAGCGCAACCGCGATCATCGCCCCCGACAGCCAGGCGGCCGGAAGGCCGACCCAGGCGAACAGGGCGCCGCCGAGCGCACCGACGACGAGTGTGGCAAGCGTTGCGGGAACGGCGTGTGGCACGGAGGAAATCGCTTCGGGTTCGAAAATGGGGGATCGAGACCGCGCGAGCGCGTGTCTGCGATGACAGGCGGGAACCTGCTCAGCATAGCGCGTCTTTCAGGGTTTGCGCAGAGCGGTTTTTCGCAAAATGCGCCCTGCTCGCGCCCTTGCATAAAAACCGCGTTCGACCGTCCTGATTGAGGAAGATCAAGGCGGGCGGTTTCCAGGCGGCGAATACTGGGGGCATGACACAGCTCGACGATCGCTATGCCGCACGTTCCGTGCCGCGCTACACCAGCTACCCGACCGCGCCGCATTTCCATGCCGGCATCGACGGGTCGACCTATAGCCGCTGGCTGGACGAGATCCCGGCCGAGGAGGCGCTGTCGCTCTACCTCCACGTGCCCTACTGCCGGACCATCTGCGCCTATTGCGGATGCCACACCAAGGGCGCGCGCAAGGACGGGCCGGTGATCGCCTATGCCGAGACCCTGTTGCGCGAGATCGATCTCGTGGCCGACCGTCTGGGATCGCAACGGCCGGTCACCCACATCCACTGGGGCGGCGGCACGCCGAGCCTTTTGCCGCGCGACAGCTTTCTGGCGCTGGTCGACCGGCTGCGCCGGCGCTTCCGGCTCCAGGACGGCCACGAACACGCCATCGAGCTGGATCCGCGCACGGTGACGCCGGAGCTGGCCGACACCCTGCGCGACGCCGGCATCACGCGGGCGAGCCTCGGCGTTCAGGACTTCGACGCCACGGTTCAGGTCGCGATCGGGCGCGTTCAGCCGCAAGCCCAGGTGGCACGCGCCGTCGAGCTGCTGCGCGCCGTCGGCATCACCGCGATCAACTTCGACCTGATGTACGGACTGCCGCACCAGAGCGTGGCGACGATCGACGAGACCGTCCGCGCCACGCGCGAGATGGCGCCCGGACGCATCGCGCTCTTCGGCTACGCCCATGTGCCCTGGTTCAAGAAGCATCAGCGGCTGATCGACGAGGAGGCCCTGCCCGGCACGCAGGCGCGCATCGCGCTGGCCGATCATGCGCGCGCCGCGCTGATCGATGCCGGCTACCGCGCCATCGGCCTCGACCATTTCGCCCTGCCCGAGGACAGCATGGCCATTGCGCTTGAAGCCGGGACGCTGCGCCGCAACTTCCAGGGCTACACCACCGACACGGCCGACACGCTGATCGGTTTTGGCTGCTCCTCCATCGGCCACCTGCCGCAGGGCTATGTCCAGAACATGCCCGACATCGGCGGCTGGCAACGCGCGATCGAGGCGGGCGAGCTGCCGATCGGAAAGGGCATCGCTCTCGATGCCGACGACCGGGTGCGGGCCGAGATCATCGAACGGCTGATGACCGACCACCAGGCCGACATCCCGGAAATCGCCGGCCGCCACGGCTTCGCGCCGTCGCATTTCAGCGACGCCTTCGAGGCCCTCGACGAATTGATCGCCGACGGCCTGGTGACGGAGGACGGCGGACGGGTCGTCATCACGCCTGCCGGCCAGCGCTATGCGCGGATCGCGGCGGCCGCCTTCGACGCCTATCTTGCGCGCGGCACCGCCCGCCATTCGATCGCGGTCTGAGTGGCGATCTTCGTCTCGCACAACGACAAACGCCCCGGACGCGGGCCGGGGCGTGTGATCGGTTTCCGGCGGATGACCGCCGGCACGGGGGATATCTCAGTGAATGCCGGTGAGCTGGCAGATGCCGCAGACCCGCGAAATATGGATCTGGTCCTGACGCTCGACCTTGATCAGGCCGCGGCGCTTCAGTTCGGAGATCACCCGGCTTACCGTTTCGATGGTCAGCCCGAGGTAGTCGGCGATTTCCTGGCGGGTCATCGTCAGGACGATATTGTGGCTGTCGACACCGGTTTCCGCCGGTCCGACACAGCCTTCGCCGCCGCGCCGGGGCACCATGCGCATGAGGAATGTGGAAACGCGCTCGATCGCGGACTTGCGCCCGAGAAGGACCGCATGATCGTGCATCAGTTCCATTTGCGACATCAGGCATTTCGTCAGATGGCGCTGGAGCGATGCGGAGCGGTCGATCTCGCGCCGGTCGTAGGCGCTGATGCACGCACCGGTGAGGGTTTCGGCCGAACAGTCGTAGGTCTCGCCGGCGGCGGCACCGAAGATCGTGCCCGGGTTGAGGATCTCGACGACCTGCCGGCGCCCGTCGGGCAGCAGCTTGTAGAGCATCACGATGCCCTCATCGAGCTCGAACAGACGCTCGGCGCTGTCGCCCTCGTAGAAGATCACGCTGTGCTGGGAATAGCGCTGGGCCTTCGCGCTGTGTGACTGTTTCAGTTCAGGCGGCCGGGCTTCGAAAGTGGCCAATCCGATGTGGCCATGGTCGACCTCGATCGCAGGCTCCAAATAGGTCATGCTACCCTCCTGTGCATTCTCGGCCAGCGGAGGAATTCTTCAGGTGATGCCCGGCCCGTCCGCCGCGCGTTGCCCCAGTCTGCGTGCCCCGTCCGACACCGACTCTCCGTCAACCGATTGCAAAAGCCTAGCGCCAAGTCGGAAACGCGGGAATCGGGTCGTTTTCGTACGACCTTCTACCTATCCACCCTGCGTGCCTGCAGCCTGCCAAGGTGGCCCGGGACAGGGTCGGGGACGGCAAAACGGGCGCCGCGCCGCAGCCGGGCACGGCCCCGGCACGACGGCCGCAGCACAAGGCCGCAGCACAAGGCCGCATCACAGGTGCGAAACCAGCACCTCTTCGGTCAGCGGCTTGCGCAGCAGGACGGCAGGCTGCTCGTCTCCCAGCATTTCCATGATGTTGCGGTTGGACTGGCCGGTGATCGCAATCACCTTGGGCGGCTGTTTCAGGCCGTTGATCCAGCGGATCAGCTGCACGCCGCTCAGGCCCGGCAGGCCGAGATCCACGATCACCGTATCGCTTGAGGACGGTGGCGGGGCTTCGAAGAAGGATTCCGCGTCCGGATAGACCCGCGCGCTATGCCCGATCTGCCCGAGCAACATGGCAAGGCTGTCACCGACGCCGGGGTCGTCCTCGATGATGTGGACCGTCATCACGCGCGCACCGCGTTCGGCCGCGGCCCCGCGGTCGCCCGCAGTCGCACTGCCTGCTTCCAAGTCGCGCACACGATCCTTACCACCGACGCCATCCCCGTTCGGACATTCGCTCTCGGCCAGGCGCTGGCACATCCTTCCGCGCGCCGGTTCTTCGCGCACGCGTCGGTTTGCGCGCGAAAACGCGCGCGTCGCCCCCTGTCGGCCGGTCGACCCGACTATAGTCGCAAGGTGCCGACGAGAAACTACGCAGTAGCACGCAAGTGCCGATGATATTTGCGTGAAAGAGCGGCCGCCCGGGGCGCGCGTCAGCCGCCCGCCGGCCCTTCGCGCGACAGCACGATCCGCACCAGATCGGCGGCGTTGCGCGCGCCGATCTTTTCCATGATGCGGGCGCGGTGCACCTCGATCGTGCGCGGGCTGATGCCGAGCGTGCGCCCGGCCTCCTTGTTGGAGGCGCCGGCGGTGATTTCCTTCAGCACCTCGCGCTCGCGCGGCGTCAGCGTCTCCGCGCCGGGGAAGGCGCCGGCGGGATGCTCAGGAGGTGTGGCCGTATTCTCCACGGCCGCAATGGCGTCGCGCACGCGCGTCACCACGGTATCGGCGTCGAAGGGCTTTTCGATGAAGTCATGGGCGCCCTGCTTGATCGCCTCCACCGCCATGGGAATGTCGCCCTGACCCGAAATCACGAACACCGGCACCGCGAAGCCGGTGCCATGCAGCCGGCGCAGGATCTCGATGCCGGACTGGCCGGGCATGTGGACGTCGAGAATGACGCAATTCGGCGTGGCCGATCCGACGGCATCCAGGAAGGCGTCGCCATTGTCGAATGTGTCCACCGCATAGCCCTCCATGTCGAACACCAGCGAGAGGGCATCGCGGATGGCGGGATCGTCGTCGACAATGTGGATCACCTTCGCATTGACGCTCATTCGGACGGTCCTTTCGTCTGGGAATCTGCCGGCGCGGAGGTCTCTTCCGCACTGGCATCCAATGGCAGGCGCAACACGAAAACGGCACCGCCATCCTCGCCCAGCGGCTCGACCGAAAGGTCGCCGCCATGGTTTTGCGCAATCGATCGGGAGATGGTCAGGCCGAGGCCGAGACCGCGCCGCTTGACGCCGGAAAAGGCGCGGAACAGGTTCGGCACCACCTCCGGCGGAACGCCGCCGCCGGAATCGCTCACGCTGACGATCATGTCGGGGCCGTCGGTGAAGGCGCGCACGCGCACGACCCGGCGCTTGCACTCACGCACCGCCTCAAGCGCGTTGCGCGCGAGATTGACGAGAACCTGCTGGATCTGCACGGGATCGGCGCTGATCTCGGGGAGGTCGTCCGGGATCTCGGCGGAGATCTTCACGCCGGAATGGGCATCGCCCAGCATCACCAGATCCAGGCATTCCCGGATCAGCGGCGCCATCGACACGGAGCGGCGTTCCGGGTCGCGCTTTTCCACGAAGCCGCGCATGCGCTGGATGATCTGGCTTGCCCGCTCCGCCTCGCGCACGCCCTTGTCGACGATCTCGACGAGCTTCTCGTCCGGCGCACCGCCCGCCGACGCCTTGCGGCGCGCGGCCTGCAGATAGAGCATGATCGCGGTCAGCGGCTGGTTGAGTTCATGCGCGATCGCCGCGCCCATCTCGTCGAGGGCGCTGATGCGGGTCATGTTGACCAGTTGCGCCTGGGCCTCCGCCAGCCGGCGCTCCACCGCCTTGCGCGGGCGCAGGTCGCGCATGATGCCGATGAACTGGCGTCCTTCCGGCGTCGCCGCCTCGCCGACCGACAGCTCGATGGGAAATTCGGTGCCGTCGCTGTGCCGGCCGCGCACCTCGCGCCCGATGCCGATGATCCGCTTCTCGCCGGTTTCGAGGTAATGCGACAGGTAGCCGTCATGCTCATGCGCGTAATCGGCCGGCATCAGCATCTTGACGTTTTTGCCCCGCACTTCCTCGGCCGAATAGCCGAACAGCGTCTCGCAGGCCTTGTTGAACAGGATGATGCGCGCGGCGTCGTCCATCACCACGATGCCGTCGACGGCCGTGCCCAGAACGCTGGCAAGCCGCGCCTCGGAGACGCTCGGCGAGACCGACATGCCGCGGCTATGGTCTTCGCGCATCTTTGGTCCGGTCCACCCCGTTGCTGGCCCGGCCGCCGGTGTGGCAGCCCGTCATTACAATCGTCTACGCAGAATTCCGTAGCGCATCGCGCATGAGCGCGTCAACGCGCGATCCAGTCGCGCAAACGCCCCGCCGCCATGCTTAAATCCCGCTCCGAGCGGGCAAAACACAGGCGCAGGAAGCCCTCGCCCTCAACGCCGAAGGCACGGCCCGGCGCCAGCCCGACGCCCGTCTCGCTGACGATGCGTTTGGCGAGCGCGCGCGAGTCGTCCTCGCCCTCGATCCCGAAAAACAGATAAAATGCGCCGTCCGGACGGGCGAAGCGCGCCCGCCCGCTTTCGCCGAGGGCCGTGGCGACGATCTCCAGCCCCCGGTCCGCACGCGCCGTCTGCTCGGCGAGAAACCCCTCTCCTTGCGTCAGCGCGGCATGGGCGGCGTGCTGCATGAACTCGGCAACCCCCGAGGTCGAATACTGGATCAGGTTTTCCACAATCTGCGCGATTTCGGGCGGCGCCGACAGCCAGCCGACGCGCCAGCCGGTCATCGCCCAGTTCTTGGAAAACGTGTTGACGTAAAGGATCCGGTCGTCCGGTTCGGCAATGTCGATGAAGGAAGGCGCGCGCGTCAGGCCGCCGCGCACGAATCGGCTGTAGACCTCGTCGGCGATGATCCAAAGCCCGCGCCGGCGGGCCTCGGTCAGGATCGCTTCCAGCGTCGCCGGATCGGCGGTCCAGCCCGTGGGGTTCGACGGCGAGTTCAGGTAGATCGCCCGGGTGCGCGGGGTGATTGCCGCGATCAGCCGCTCCGCATCCAGGGTCCAGCCGTCATCGGAAAACGTCAGCGGAACCGGGATCGCCTGCGCGCCGGCGATCTGCAAGGCGGCCGGCAGGTTCGGCCAGGCGGGCGCGGGATAGATCACCTCGTCGCCAGTGCCCGCGACAAGCCGCACCGCGATCTGGATCGCCTGCATGCCCGAGCCGGTGACGAAATAGCGTTCCGCTCCCCAGTCCTTGCCGAACTGGGCAAGGTGGTAGTCGGCCAGAGCCTGGCGCAGGACCGGAATGCCGCGCTGATGGGTGTAGAAGGTCTCGCCACGTACCAGCGAGGCGGAGGCCGCGCGGGTGATGAAGTCCGGCGTCGGCAGATCCCCCTCGCCGACCCAGAGCGGAATGAGATCGGCCCGGTCCCGGCCGAAGGTCACAACTTCGACAATGCCGCTTTCCGGCGCGGTGCGGGCCTCGTCGCGCAGCGACGCGATCAGGTCGGTCATGGTTCGTTTCCACCCGAAAACCGGCAACGGACGGACGGGGCGACAATCGCGCCCGTCCACCCACGCCTTTGGAACATCTTGACGTCCGGAGGGCTCAGCGCGCTTTCAGCAGATCGCGGATTTCTTCCAGCAGGACCTGCTCACGGCTCGGCGCCGGCGGTGCGGCGGGCGCCGCCTCTTCCTGCTTGCGCAGCCGGTTGACGCCCTTCACCACGATGAAGAGCGCGAAGGCGACGATCACGAACTTGACCAGCGCATTGATGAAGAGCCCGAGGTTCCAGGTGACGGCGCCGGCCTCCTTGGCCGCATCGACGGTGGCATAGGGGCCTGCCGTCGTTCCGCTTTTGAGCACCAGGAACAGTTCGGAGAAATCGACGCCGCCAAGCAGCAGGCCGATCGGCGGCATGATGACATCGTCGACCAGCGACGAGACTATACCGGCGAAGGCCGCGCCAATGACGATGCCGACCGCCATGTCGACCATATTGCCCTTGACCGCGAACTTCTTGAATTCCTGCAACATATCCTGATGCTCCCCGTCGCCCGCGCCACCCGTCCGAGGCGCGTCTCAATCAACAGCCTCCCTTAGCACGACGTTTGGAAACCGGGAATCGCAGAAATCGCGCCGTCCTCGATGCAGGCCGGCCGTGCCGTGTCACCCAGCAGGTCTGACCCGCGTCAGGGCCGCCACGTCGAGGCGTCGCGACATGTCCTCGTAGAGCTCGGCCAGCGCCAGGCGCAGGGTGTTGCGGATCGTCTCGCGGTCGTCGTCGGTAAAGCCGCGGTCGAGCGGCAGGAGCAGGGCAAATCGCGCCGCCTCCTGCGGCGCCACGATCTCTGACAGGGAGACCGGCGGCGTGGCGGGCAGCCGCTGCAAGGCGCGCAGGGCCTCGGCATGGTCCTCGCGATCCTCGCCCATGCCGGCGGCGGGAAGCTTGCCCAGCGCATCGACGGCAACCCGCGCCAGGGTCTCGCACCAGATCTCGTGGGCGCCGGAGGGATCCGCGCAGACCTCGCAACAGGCCGCCGCCGTCAGTCCGGCGCGACGGGCGGTGCGGGTCGTCCAGACCAGGCACAAGGGGGTGGCGGCCTTGCAGGCGCAGGTCAGCGCCTCCTGAAAGGCGGCCTCGGAGAAGAGCTGCGGCCAGTTCCGGCCGACCCGCATGCGGGTGTATTCCACGATCGACCGACGCGCCAGGACGATGGCCCGGCGCGCAAGCTCGGTGCTCAGCGCATCCGGGTCGCGAAGCGGCTCTGGCCGCTTGCGGCGAAACAGGGTCGGCAATCGAAAGATCGGCTTTCTCCCGTGGATTGGCGCCGCCCGGCCATTCGCCCTTCGGCCCGATGGACAGCACCGGGCAACTGTGATCCGATCGCGGTCAAGAGGCAAGAACCGCAGGGAGGCGGCGCAACATGCTTGAGGGTTGGGTCGTCGTCGTTTCGGCGCTCGGGTATATATTGTCGCTCTTTGCGATTGCCAGTTATGGCGACCGCAAGGCGCGGACAATGCCGCCGGGCCGCGGACGGCCGCTGATCTACGCGCTGTCGCTGTCGGTCTATTGCACGTCCTGGACGTTTTTCGGCTCCGTCGGCACCGCCACCCGCAGCGGACTGGAGTTCCTGACGATCTACATCGGTCCGGTGCTGGTCTTCGCGCTCGGCTATCCGCTGCTGCGCCGGATCATCCGGCTGGCCAAGAGCGAGCGCATCACCTCCATCGCCGACTTCATCGGCGCGCGCTACGGCAAGAGCCAGTCGGTCGCAGCCGTCGTCGCGATCATCGCCGTGATCGGCATCATCCCCTATATCGCGCTGCAGCTGAAGGCCGTGTCGCTCTCCGTGACGACGATGGTCGACCAGATCGACCTGTCCGGCGGCGTCGGGCCGCTGTCCTTCTTCAGCGACATCACGCTGATCATCGCCATCGGCATGGCGATCTTCGCCTGGCTGTTCGGCACGCGCCACATCGATGCGACCGAACACCAGGAAGGCTTGATGCTGGCAATCGCGGCGGAAGCGGTGGTCAAACTGCTGGCCTTTCTCGCCGTCGGCATCTGGGTCACCTACGGGCTCTATGACGGACCGGGCGCCTTGGTGAGCGCGATGGCGGGCGATGCCCGGGTGACCGAAGTGCTTACCGGCGAGTTGTCGGGCGGCAACTGGATCGTGATGACGCTGCTGTCGTTCTTCGCCGTTCTCATGCTGCCGCGCCAGTTCCACGTCACGGTGACGGAGAACAATTCCTCGGAGGAACTCAAGCGCGCGACCTGGCTGTTTCCGCTCTATCTCGTCGCGATCAACGTCTTCGTCGTGCCGATTGCCGCTGCCGGCATGATCGCCTTCACGCCCGCCACCAATCCCGACACCTATGTGCTGGCGCTGCCGATTGCCGCCGACCAGCCGTGGCTCGCGCTCTTCGCCTTCGTCGGCGGCCTGTCGGCGGCCACCGCCATGGTTATCGTGGCAACCGTCGCGCTCGCCATCATGATCTCCAACGATCTGGTGATGCCGCTGGTGCTCAGGCGCTCCAGCGAGGATGCGATCATCTCCTCCTCCGGCGAGGACATGAGCCGCATCCTGCTCCTGATCCGCCGGGTGGCGATCTTCGTCACGCTGCTGCTCGCCTATGCCTATTTCCGTGCCGCCGGCGACACGGCGGCGCTGACCTCCATCGGGTTGTTGTCCTTCGCCGCGATCGCGCAATTCGCGCCGGCCTTCTTCGGCGGCCTGATCTGGCGCCGGGCGACCGCGCGCGGGGCCATCGCCGGCATGACCTCGGGCTTTGCCATCTGGGTCTACACGCTGCTGCTGCCGACCTTCGCCCAGTCGGGGCTGATCTCCGACACCTTCCTGGAGAGCGGCCCCTTCGGCCTGTGGCTGCTGCGTCCGCAGGCGCTGTTCTCGCTTGCCTTCGATCCGCTGACCCATGGCGTGTTCTGGAGCCTGTCGGTCAATCTCGCCGCCTATATCCTGGTGTCGCTGTCGCGCGCGCCCGAACCCATCGAGCGGTTGCAGGCGAACATCTTCGTGCCCTCGGAGCTCTCGCCCGCACCGGGCCTCAGGCTGTGGCGCACCTCCGTCACCGTCGGTGAGCTGCAGGCAACCATCGCGCGCTACCTCGGCGAGGAGCGCACCGAGCGCTCGTTCCAGCGCTTCACCCGCGAGCGCGGCCGCGACGCGGATCCAAACGCACCGGCGGACGCCCAGATCATCCGCTTTTCCGAGCAGCTTCTGGCCAGCGCCATCGGCGCCGCCTCCTCGCGCCTCGTCCTGTCGCTGCTGGTCAAGCGCAGCGACCCGAGCGGCAAGGGGGCGCTGAAGCTGCTCGACGACGCGACGGTCGCGATCCAGTACAACCGCGACCTGTTGCAGACCGCGCTCGACCAGGTGCGCCAGGGCATCGCCGTCTATGACCGCGACCTCCGGCTGATCTGCTGGAACCGGCAGTTCCGCGAGTTGCTCGGCCTTCCGGCGGAATACGGCCAGGTCGGCACGCCGCTCGACGCGATCATCCGCTACAACGCCAAGCGCGGCGCCTTCGGCAGCGATCCGGTGGAGGTCATCGTCAGCGACCGGATCGACAAGCTGGCCGTGCGCCAGGAGACGTTCCAGGAGCATCTGGAAACGGAGGCGACGGTGCTCGAAGTGCGCACCAACCCGATGCCGGGCGGCGGCATCGTCACCACCTACACCGACATCACCGAGCGGGTTCTGGCGGAAGAGGCGCTGGCACGGGCGAACGAGACGCTGGAACGGCGGGTGCGCGAGCGCACGCTGGAACTCACTCACGTCAACGACGAGCTCAGCAACGCCAAACGGCTCGCCGACGAGGCCAATCTGGGCAAGACGCGCTTTCTGGCGGCCGCCGGTCACGACATCCTGCAACCGCTGAACGCTGCCCGGCTCTATGCCTCAAGCCTGACCGAACGCTTTGCCGACGGGGAGCTGCGGCATCTGGTGCAAAACGTCGGCGCCTCGCTTGAATCGGTGGAGGAGATCATCGGCGCGGTGCTCGACATCTCCCGCCTCGACACCGGCGCGCTCAATCCGGAGATCACGGTTTTCCGCATCGAGGAAATCCTCAACCCGCTCAGGATGGAGTTCGAGCCGATCGCGCGGGAAAAGAACCTCGACCTGCGCATCCTGCCGAGCGGCCTGTCGGTGCGCTCCGACCGAAGGCTGCTCCGGCGCCTGCTGCAGAACCTCGTCTCCAACGCGATCAAATACACCCGCGCAGGCAAGGTGCTGGTGGGGGTGCGCAAGCGCGGCGGCAAGGTCGTGATCGAGGTCTTCGACACCGGCATCGGCATCCCGGAGTCCAAGCAGAAACTGATCTTCATGGAGTTTCACCGCCTCGACGACGGCGCCCGGGAAGCCCGTGGCCTCGGTCTCGGCCTGTCGATCGTGGAGCGCATCGCACGGGTTTTGAACCATCCCGTCTCCCTGCGCTCGACAGCGGGCGCGGGATCGCGGTTTTCGCTGTCCGTTCCGCTGGCCGCGACCGTTCCCGTTCTGGCGGAGCCGGCGCCGCCGCCGCCGGCTCCCGGCGCCCTCGACGGCCTGCATGTGCTGGCGATCGACAACGAACCGCAGATCCTCGACGGCATGCGGGTCCTGCTGACCGGCTGGGGGTGTCAGGTCACCATCGCCCATGATCCGCTGGAGGCGGCGCGCAAGACGACGGAGGCCGGCCAGCAGCCGGACGTGCTGATCGTCGACTACCATCTCGACGAAGGCACCGGCGTCGAGGCGGTGGTGCAGCTGCGCTGGCGCTTCGGCGCGGAGCTGCCGGCGATCCTGATCACCGCCGACCGCTCCCAGGCCGTGCGCGCGGAAGCCGCTGACAAGACCATCGACCTTCTCAACAAGCCGGTGAAACCGGCCGCGCTGCGCGCGCTTTTGTCCCGGTTGCGGCTGACACGCACGGCCGCCGAATAGGCGCCGGGACACCGGCCGATCAAGCGAGCGTGTAAAGCTTTGACTTGCCTGTGCTCCCATTGCGGGTGAACGCTGTCGGAAAGATCGGGGCTTTCAGGGAGATGACCATGCACAGTTGGACACAGACGGCGCTTGCCGCAGGCGTTTTCGTTCTGGCCGCGGGGGGCGCGCAGGCCGCCTGCGACGTCGACAAGCCGGGATCGGCGCTGACCCTGATGGAGGCGGCAAAGGTCTATCACTGTCTCGAAAAGGAGCTGCACGCCGGATACCTGCAGGGCGACAAGCGCTGGATCCCGAGCGAATTCGTCACCGACTATCGTTCCTGGAAGGCGGCGAGCGACTTTCCCGCCGCGCCCGGCTTTCACGGCGAGCGCTATCTGGTGACCTTCGTCAATCCGGTCGGCGAGGCCGAATACATGCAGTTCAAGGAAGAGAATGTGACCATGCCGGCCGGCAGCGTTCTGGCCAAGGAATCCTTCACGGTCAACGACGCCGGCAAGGTCTCGAAAGGCCCGCTTTTCCTGATGCAGAAGGTGGCTGAGGGCTCCTCGCCGGCGACCGGCGACTGGTACTATATGGCCATTACGCCGGACGGGCTGCCGATGACCATGGACGTGGTCTCCGCCTGCAGCGACTGCCACCAGGGCAATTTTGGCCAGCGTGACGGTCTCGGCTATCCGCTCGAGGAAGCGCGCGCCAAACCTTGATCTAGCTGCGTCCTGCCAGGTGCAAGTGCAAAACCGCGAAGGGCGCGGCAGGTCCCGCGCCCTCTCGTTCGAATCGCGGCCGGCAACGCCGGTCAGCGTGCGATCGCGGAGTGCCACTGCCCCTGTTCGATCTTTGAGGCGGCGATCACCGCCTGGGTGCGGCTCTCCACCCCGAGCTTTTGCAGGATCGCGGAGACATGCGCCTTGACGGTCGCCTCGGAGACGCTGAGCTCATAGGCGATCTGCTTGTTCAGCAGCCCTTCCGACAGCATCATCAGCACCCGCACCTGTTGCGGCGTCAGGCTCGACAGGCGCTGCACCATGTCGGCGATCTCGTTGCTTTCCGACGCCAGGTCGACGTCGGGCGGCGTCCATGTGCCGCCGTTCATCACCGAGGCCACCGCATCCCGGATCACCTCGATGCCGAGCGACTTCGGGATGAAACCGGACGCGCCAAGCTCCATGCAGCGGCGGATGGTCGACACGTCCTCGGTTGCCGAGACGATCACCACCGGCACGCCCTGATACTGCGCGCGCAGATACATCAGCCCGGAAAACCCGCGCATTCCCGGCATCGACAGATCCAGCAGGAGAAGGTCGACCTCGTCGTGAGCATCGAGATCGGCGACCGCTTCCTCAAGCGATCCGACCTCGGAGATTCCGGCCCCCGGATAAACGGTTTCAAGCGTCTGGCGCATGGCGCCGCGAAACAATGGATGATCGTCGGCAATCACGAAATGATAGGATGTAGCTTCCGACACGCAGTCCTCCTCCCTCCAGGCCGGCTGTCGTCGCCGACACTGAACCACGCAGGCCGCCAATCGCCTCCCGCCGATTCGCGTGCCGTGTCCCCGATCCTCCGGTTGCCCGGCGCGCCGGCCCGGAAACGGGCGACCCCTTTGCGCATCGGCATTATCGACCCTGCCAACACACGCATCAAGTGATGAACCGGGCCGATGCCGGCCCTGGCGGGACATGTCCTGTATTCTCACAGTTTTCGCTTTTCCGAAAGTCGTATAAGCAACCCTGAGGTCCGGGTGCTAAGCGTTCGGACCAAGCGTCTTGCGCCGATGACGGCACACGCGCCACATCACCCGAACAGGGATACGCTTAAACGACGCGGGGGAAGACAATGACAGGACGCGCTGACACGCCCGGCAGCCGGGACCGCATCTGGTGGCACCGCACATTGCGCCTCGCGGCGATCGTGCTGGGAATGTGGGCCGTCTTCGGCTTTGCCGTCCACGGCCTGGTCGTGCCGCTGAACACCATGGTGATCGCCGGCTTCCCGCTCGGCTTCTACATGGCGGCCCAGGGGTCGCTCATCGCCTTCGTCGTCCTTGTCTTCTGGTTCAGTGCCCGTCAGGACCGCATCGACCGCGAGGCCGGCGTCGCCGAACCGGATCCCGCCCGCGAGGAGCTGCCGCAATGAGCCTGCCGCAGCGCGACGACGCCTTCCTCGCCAATCTCGGGCGGATCTACGGCACCTATGTCGGCGGCTTCATCGCCTTCGTCGCCACACTCGCCATCCTCGAGCAGATGGGCGTTCCGGACCGGATCATCGGCTATCTCTTCGTCTTCTTCACGCTTGCCGTCTATGCCGGCATCGGCATCGTTACCCGAACGGTGCAGGTCTCGGAGTATTACGTCGCCGGACGCCGGGTGCCTGCCGTCTACAACGGCATGGCGACGGCGGCGGACTGGCTGTCGGGTGCCTCCTTCGTCGGCATGGCCGGCACGCTCTACGCGCTCGGCTACGACGGTCTGGCCTATGTGATCGGCTGGACCGGCGGCTATGTGCTCGTCGCGGTGCTGGTCGCGCCCTACCTGCGCAAGTTCGGCGCCTATACGGTTCCCGATTTCCTGGCCGCGCGCTTCGGCGGCAACCTTGCGCGGCTGGTCGGCGTTCTCGTGCTCTTCGCCTGCTCCTTCACCTATGTGGTGGCGCAGATCTATGCGACCGGCATCATCGCCTCTCGGTTTCTCGGCATTTCCTTCGAGGTGGCGGTCTATGTCGGCCTTGCCGGGATCCTGCTCTGCTCGATGCTCGGCGGCATGCGCGCCGTCACCTGGACGCAGGTCGCGCAATATATCGTGCTGATCGTCGCCTATATGCTCCCCGTGGCAATCCTGTCGGCGCAAAAGTTCGGCTTTCCCCTCGCCCAGGTCACCTATGGCGCGGTCTTGCAGGAAATCGCCGTGCTGGAACAGGATCTGCTCGCGCGCGGTCTTGCCACCGCCGAAACCTTGAAGCCGCATCTGGCGCCCTTCACCTCGCTCGATCCGTTGAACTTCTTTGCGCTGATCGCCTGCCTGATGGTCGGCACGGCCTCGCTGCCGCATATCCTCATGCGCTATTTCACCACCCTGTCGGTGCGCGACGCGCGACGCTCGGTCGGCTGGTCGCTGCTCTTCATCCTCCTGCTCTATGTCACGGCCCCGGCCTATGCGGCCTTTGCCAAGCTGGAGATCTACCAGAACGTCATCGGCGCCGGCCTCGAGGCGCTGCCGCAGTGGATCTACACCTACGGCAAGCTCGGACTGGTCGACATCTGCGGCGCACATGCGGCCTCGCCGGACGCGGTGCAGGCGGCCTGCGCCGCCGTGCCCGGCAACGACGGCGTGCTCCGGCTCCCCGATCTCGCCATCGACCGCGATGTGATCGTCATCGCCATGCCGGAAATCGCCGGCCTGCCCTATGTCATCGCCGGCCTCGTCGCCGCCGGCGGTCTCGCCGCCTCGCTGTCGACCGCCGACGGGCTGCTGCTCGCCATCGCCAATGCGATGAGCCACGACGTCTACTACCGGACGCTGGACACGCGCGCGCCGGCAAGCCGCCGGCTGGTGATGGCCCGCGTCCTGCTGCTGGGGGTGGCGGTGCTTGCCGCCTATGTCGCCTCCACCCGCCCGGCCGACATCCTGTCGGTCGTCGCCTGGGCCTTCTCGCTGGCGGCAGCCGGCAATTTTCCGGCGATCGTGCTCGGCATCTGGTGGAAGCGCTGCACCTCCGCCGGCGCCATCGCCGGCATGGTCGCGGGCTTCGGCGTCACGCTCTACTATCTGGCGATGACCCAATACGGCGGGATGGCGGAGTGGTTCGGGGGGAAGAACATCTCGGCCGCGCTCTTCGGCCTCCCCGTCGGCTTCGCGGTCACGATCCTCGTCAGCCTGGCGACGCCTGCGCCCTCGCGCGAGGTGCAGGCCCTGATCGACGACATCCGCAAGCCCTCGGGCGGGCCGCTGATGCGCGACGGTCCGCTGTGAACGCTCCGGCGATACGGGCGTCGCTTCCGTGAGCGTGATGGTCTACCAGATCGCCAATTTCGTGCTGGCGGCGCTGATGTACACGCTGCTCGGGCGGCTGGCGCTGACGCTGCTGCTCGGGGCCGACCACCCGGGGTTCATGCTGCGCGCCTTTGCCCGTCTCACCAACCCGGTCCTGTGGCTGGTGCGGCTGATCACACCCTCGCTGGTGCCGCAGGGCCTGCTGCTGATCTTCGCCGTCACCTGGACGATGATCGCGCGCGTGCTGCTCGCGGTCGGTTTCGCCGCCAGCGGCGCCCTTTCCGGGGCGGCGTGAGACGATGACCACCCCCGTCACGGAAACCGGCCGCATTCCGCTTGCCATCGCGGCGCTTGCGCTTCTCAACGGCGTGTTCAACCCCTGGCTCCTGCCGCAGACGACGGCTGCCGTGATCCTGCTGGCGCCGGGATTGCTCGTGTCCTCGGCCTCGCTCGTCGTCTATCTCGCCTCTCTCTTCGGCGCGCTGACCACACTTGTCGCCGCCGGCATTCCCGCCGCCCTCTACGAGCGCCTCGCCGGCGGGCGCGCCACCCCCTTCGCGGTCTGCCTCGTCTGGCTCACGGCAACCGCGCTTCTTTCGCTGCCGGCGGCGGGGATGGCCGCGCTTCTGCTTCTGGGATAGGCTTTCGCCTGTTTCGACGTTCTTCCCGCCCACGCCTTTCAAGGACCTTTCCCGTGCCCGAGACGCTTTTTCCGCCGCTGGAGCCCTATGCCTCCGGCATGCTGCCCGTCAGCGAGTTGCATTCGATCTACTATGAGGAATGCGGCAATCCAGACGGCGTGCCGGTTGTCATGCTGCACGGCGGACCGGGCGGCGGCGCGGGGGAAATCATGCGCCGCTTTCACGATCCGGCGGTCTATCGCATCGTGCTCCTCGACCAGCGCGGCTGCGGCCGGTCCATCCCGCATGCGGAGCTGCGCGAAAACACCACCTGGGATCTCGTCGCCGACATCGAGCGGCTGCGCGAACATCTCGGCATCGAGCGCTGGCAGGTCTTCGGCGGCTCCTGGGGGTCGACGCTTTCGCTCGCCTATGCCGAGACCCATCCCGAGCGGGTGACCTCGCTGGTGCTGCGCGGCATCTTCCTGCTGCGCCGCGCCGAGCTTTTGTGGTTCTACCAGGAGGGTGCGAGCTGGCTTTATCCCGACCTCTTCGCCGCCTATCGCGACCTGATCCCCGAGGACGAGCAAAGCGACCTGATCGCCGCCTATCATCGCCGGCTGACGGGAACCGACGAGGCGGAGCGGCTGGAAGCGGCGACCCGCTGGGCGCGCTGGGAAGGGTCGACGCTCTCGGTGCTGCGCAACCCGGAGCGCGAGGCGGCCTTTTCTGATCCGCATTACGCCCTCGCCTTCGCCCGCATCGAGGCACATTACTTCGTCAACGGCGGCTTCTTCACCCATGACGACCAGCTGCTGCGCGATATCGACCGGGTCCACGGCATCCCGGCGGTCATCGTCCACGGCCGACACGACGTGGTCACGCCGATGAAAAACGCCATCGATCTCGCGGCCGCCTGGCCGGAAGCGGACCTGCGGATCGTCGAGGATGCCGGCCATGCGGCCAGCGAACCGGGCATCGTCTCGGAACTGGTGGCGGCGACCCGCCGGTTCGCGGCGCACCGCTGAGGCAGGCCGGAAAGGTCCGCGTCAGGTGCCCAGATAGCGCAGCGTCAGGCTGCGCTGATGCGGATCGCGGCGGTGCTCCACCAGATAGATCTCCTGCCAGGTGCCGAGGTCGAGCCGCCCGGCCACCACAGGCACCTGCAGGCTGACGTCGGTCAGCATGGTCTTGACGTGGGCCGGCATGTCGTCCGGCCCTTCCGAGCGATGGCGCCAGGGCGCATCCTCCGGGGCGAGCCCTGCAAGCGCGTCCAGAAGATCGGCCTGCACGTCGGGATCGGCGTTTTCCTGGATGGTGAGCGAGGCGGAGGTGTGGCGCAGGAACAGCGACACCGCGCCGTCGCGGGCGGTCTGCTCGGCCAGCCAGCCGTCGATACGCCGGCCGATGCCGTAGAATCCGCGGCCACGGGTCGCCACGACGAGGCGGCCCATGCGTTGGCGCAGGTCGAGGCCATCGTCCTCGAAGGTCCAGGACTGGTCGCTCAGGCCGGTTCGGGAACGGGTCATGATCGCGCGTGTTCCTCCCTTTTGCCGCAACTATGTGAGGAGCGCGCCGACAGCGCAAGCGCGGCAGGGCTTGGCAGGCGAATGCCCAGGCTTTAGCCTGCGCTCCGCACCGCTTTGCGGCGGGGCGCTTTCGAAGGCACCGACGACAGGATACCGGCCTCCATGGCTGCAATGGGTTTCGACTTCAGCCATCGGGGCGAGGCCAGCGTGGAAACGCTCGACTTCAACCGGGACCTGGTTCACCGGCTGACGCTTCTGCCGGACCAGTGGTCCTTCGCCCCGTCCGTCATTCGCGAAAAGCGCGCCGAGGGTCTTGGCCCCTTTCCCTGCCCGCCGCGCGATCCGCACGCCGAGGTCCTGACGATTCCCGGACCGCATGGCGACATTCCCCTGCGCATCCTGCGCCCGCGCTCCCGCCCCTGCGAGGGCGCCTATCTGCATTTTCACGGCGGCGGCTGGACCCTGGGCGCGGCCGATCAACAGGATCCGCGCTTGCGCGAGATCACTGAGAACACCGGCCTGGCCGTTGTCTCCTGCGACTATCGGCTCGCGCCCGAGCATCCCTATCCACAAGGGCCGGACGATTGCGAGGCGGCGGCCCTGTGGCTGCATGAAAACGGCGTTCGCGAGTTCGGCAAGCCGCGCTTTGCCATCGGCGGGGAATCGGCCGGCGCCAATCTCGCCGCCTCCGTGCTCCTGCGCCTGCGCGACCGGCACGGCCTGGGCCGCCTGTTTTCGGCCGCGGTCTTCGTCTGCGGCTGCTTCGACCTGCGCCTGACGCCGAGCGCGCGCAACTGGGGCCGCCAGAAGCTCGTCCTCAACACCCGCGACCTGACGATGTTCGTGCGCCACTATCTGGCGCGCGGCGGCGATCCGGCCGCAGCCGACATTTCTCCGCTGATGGGCGATCTGGGCGGGCTGGTCCCCGCCCATTTCGTCGTCGGCGACGCCGATCCTCTGCTCGACGACACGCTGTTCATGGCGGCGCGCTGGCGGGCGGCCGGCAACCGGGCGGATCTCGCCGTTCACCCCGGCGGCTGCCACGTCTTCCAGCACTTCCCCCTCGCGATCGCCGAAGACAGCAACCGCGCGGTCGATGCATTCCTTCTGGAAATTCCGCCCTCCGATTGACACTCGGCCCCACCCGGCGCACACACCTTCACCGAACACCCCCGGAGAGCCACACATGGCCGCTATCGAGACATTGTTTTCTTTTGTAAATTGCTGGGAATGCGATGAAAACGACCATCTGAACGTCCAGTTCTACCTCGCCCGCTTCGAAGAGGCGGACCGGCAGTTCCGTCTGCTGAGCGGCTTGAGCGACGCGCTCGCCGGGGCACGGCGCGCACGGCACCTGCGCTACCACGAAGAGCTGTATTCCGGCGACACGCTGGTCATGCGCAGCCATGTCGCCTTCGATGGCCCCTATATGTTGACGGTGGTGCACGAATTGCGCCGCAGCGCCGACAATGTGCTCGCCGCGACCGCGACCGACGGCTATGCGCCGGCCGACAGTGTCGCGCGCGAATTGCGCCGCCGCTTCCAGGACGTCAGCGCCCCGATGCCCGATGCCGCCCTGCCGCGCAGCCTGGGGACCGCGGCCGAAACCAGCGCCGTGACCGTGAAGCAGCTTGAGACCGCCGGGGCGCGCATCGTGCATCGCGCCACCGTTCTCCCGCGCCACGCCGGGCCGGACGGACGCGCCGACGACGCTTTCGCGCTGTCGTGCTTCACGGAAGGGGCGCCGCATGTGTGGAACATGACCCCAATGACCGACGCCTGGCTGACGAAGCACGGCTTCGGGCGTGTCGCGGTAGAGATGAAGCTTGCCTGGACCGGGCCGCTCAAGCCGGGCGATCCGGTCGTCACCTACAGCGGGCTGACGGGTGCGGCGAATTCCACCTTCTCCTTCCGCCACCACCTGTTCGAGGCGCGCACCCTGAGGCTCGCCGCCGTCTGCGACGTCGTGGCGCTGACCATGGACCTGAAGACCCGCAGTGCCGTGTCGCTGGACGACGAGGTGCGCGCGCGCATCCTCAAGTCCGTGCTGAAGGCCTGAAGGCCGGCTCGACACCCAAGCGATTGACCGACCGACCGCCGGCAAGCCGCAAGGTCCGCCGGTCAGTTGGCCATGTCGTCATATTCCTCGCGCAGGGTCTTCATCAGGCCGAAGAACCGGCGCATGGCCTTCTCGGTAAAGTCGAGCGCCTTGTCGAGCTCGGCTTCCTCTTCCGGCGTAAACGACGGCTCCTTGCCGGCCTCGGGCGCCGGCGCGGACGGGGTCTGCGACCGGGCGGAAGGGGCCTCGCCGGTCTCGCCCAGGCGCCGTTGCAGCGCGGCGTTCTCGTCGCGCAGGGCCGCGAGTTCGTCGCTCAGCCGCGAAATCTCCTGCTCCATCGCCAGCTGCGCATCCGGCACGGCGACGCAGCGCCAGGCCTCGCCACGACGGCGGCATTCGGCGACCCGGCCGCTTTCCCGGTCGAGACGCAGGAACGCCTCGCCGGCCGGGGCGAGCAGATAGCGGTCTTCCGGGGCCGACGGTCGCGGTCCCGTCCCCGCGTCCTCCGACTGAGCCAGGACGCCGGTGGCAAGCGACACAACAAGACCGGCTGCGGCAAGGGCGGTTGCGAGCAGGCGCATCACGAGGTTCTCCATGTGTTCGGCCGTCCGCGTCCGAGCGACGGAAGGGCCGTATCCGGCGCAATATCTTCGATTTTACACAACTATCCGCGCCGGTCGTGGCGAAAGCACGACGTCCCGCACAGGGACGTCCGCATCACGGCGCGGAAAACGGCGCGCGCCCCTCGGCAAGTGCCGCATCGAGCAGATCAAGACGGTCCTGTCCCCAGAACACCTCGCCGTTCAGCACATAACTCGGCGAGCCGAAGACACCGGTCTCGATCGCTTCGGCCTGATTGGCCATATAGCGTTCGACGATGACCTTTTCGCTCGCCTGGTCGAGCGTGGCATCGGCGTTGAGGCCGAGCCGCTCCAGGATCGCGCGATGCACGCTTTCCTGCGCGATGTCCAGTTCGTCGGTCCACAGCGCCTGAAACACGGCGAGCGAATAGGCGGCGACCGGTCCGCCGTCGACCGCGACCGCCAGCGCGATCCGGTCGGCGAGTTCCGGGTTCACCGGAAAATGCGCCGGCTTCAGCGTCAGCGGGATGTTGCGATAGGCGCGCCAGCGCTGCAGTTCCACAAGCCGGTAGGCCTGGCGCACCGGATGGCGCTTGGCGAGCGGCAGCCCGCCGGTTTCGGCAAACACCGTGGTCAGCGAGACCGGACGGAAGCGCACGGCATATTCGCGCCTGTCGGCAAGCGTCAGGAAGGCCTCATGGCCGAGATAGGCCCAGGGAGAGGCGTGCGTGTAATAATAGTCGATGATGCGCTGCATGCGGGAGCCTGTGGCTGATTGCGGTTTCCGGCACCCTGCGCCGGGACCCGTCGTCGATCAAGTGCGTTTGCGGCGAAAGCGCGCCGCCGTCCAAACGCGGGCGCCGAAGTCTGTCAGCCCGTGCGGGTCTTTCGCGCGGAGACGGGCGCGCGTTCGTCGGCGGGCAGAAGCGCTTCCAGCGTCTCGATGCGGTCGGCCTCCGCCGGCGGCTTGTCGAACCTCAGCCGCGCCACCCGGGGAAAGCGCATCGCCACGCCGGACTTGTGCCGGGTGGAGCGGTTGAGACCCTCAAACGCGATCTCCAGGACCAGGCCGACCTCGGTGTCGTGACGGACCTCGCGCACGGGGCCGAAGCGATTGACGGTGTTCTGCCGCACAAAGCGGTCGATCTCGGCAAGCTCCTCGTCGGTAAAACCGAAATAGGCCTTGCCCACCGGGACGAGTTCCTCGCCCGCCTCGCCGGCCTCGCGCCAGACACCGAAGGTGTAGTCGGAGTAAAACGACGAGCGTTTGCCGTGACCGCGCTGCGCATACATCAGCACCGCGTCGATGCGGTGCGGGTCGCGCTTCCACTTGAACCACTGGCCCTTGGGGCGGCCGGGGACGTAGGACGAGGCCCAGCGCTTCAGCATCAGGCCCTCGATGGCCTGCGCATCCGCACCCGCATGCAGCGTTTCCGGCGCGTTGCGCGCCTGTGCCAGTTCCTCCAGACCCGCAACCTCCACCAGCGGCGAGAGGTCGATGCGCGGCGAGGCGAGCCGCGCGACGAAATCCTCCAGCCGCGCGCGCCTGTCGCGAAACGGCAGGTCGCGCAGATCCTCGCCATCCACCGACAGAAGGTCGTAGGCGCGGATCGCCGCCGGATGCGAGGCCATCAGCTTCGCTGTCACGCTCTTGCGGTTGAGGCGCTGCTGCAGCGTGTTGAAGGAGCGCACCTCGCCGTCGATCACGACCAGCAGTTCGCCGTCGATCACCGCCTCGACGTCCAGCGCCGCGACGAGATCGGGAAAGGCGGCGGAGAGATCCTCGCCGGTGCGTGAATATAGCCGCCGTCGCAACGCGCCGCTGCCGTCGTAGCCGGCCGCCGCCTGCACGCGAATGCCGTCCCACTTCCATTCCGCCGCGAACTCCGCCGGCGTGAAGTCGTCCAGATCGCGGTCTTCCGCCGGATGTGCCAGCATCGGCGGGCGAAACGGCACAGGATCGTCGGAGCGGGGGCGTTCGCCCGTTCCAAGCGCCCAGGCAAACAGCGTCTCATAGGGCGGGTCGAGACCGTGCCAGACCTCCTCGATGTCATCCGGCTGGAGCGATCCGAGGCCGGCCACCGCCGTCTTGGCGAGCCGCGCCGAAACACCGACCCGCAAGCCGCCCGTAACCAGCTTCAGGAGCGCCCAGCGCCCGGTCTCGTCCAGCGTGTCGAGCCAGCCGGCGATGAGCGCCGGCACCTCGCCGCGCCTCGCCGTCTCCAGCCGCGCCACCACCTCCTGGAGCGCGGGCGGCGATGCGTCGCCGCCCTCCCCGTTCGGCCAGATCAGCGCGATGGTTTCCGACAGGTCGCCGACGAAATCATAGGAGAGCGCGAAAAGATGCGGATCGACCCGCTCGGCGACGAGCGCCCTGAGCATCGCCGGTTTGGCGTGGCGAAACGACAGGCCGCCGGTGAGGGCTGCCAGCGCAAGCCCGCGTTCGGGATCCGGCGTCTCGACGAAATGCTCGCGCATCAGCGCGAGCTTGGCGCTGCGGCGCGGCTCGAACGACAGGCGGTCCAGAAGGCGGGCAAAGCGGATCATCACATGCGCATACGCATCACGGCTCGTTGACGATCATCGCGATCCGCCAGGTGTCGCCGTCATACAGCAGGTGATAGTGGCAGGTGAACTCGATCACCGGCTCGCCCTGCGCATCCGACTGGGTCCAGCTCAGCGTCGCCACCGCCGTGTCGCCGCCGACGTAGCCGGCCAGGACCTCGTAGTCGGAGGCGACCACGCCTTCCTTGTCGAGCGCGGCCAGAAGCTTTTCGATGTTTTCCAGCAGTTCCTCGTCGTCGGCGAAGACATTGCCCTTGCCGAACTGCCAGATGACATTGGGATAGGCGAAACAGTCGGCGACCGCATCCGCGTCGAAATCGTCGAAGGCCGCGCGATAGTCGTCGAAGAGGTCGAGCACCGCCGGCTCCAGCTCCGTGCCCGTTCCAGCGTCCACGTCCGTGTCGCGATCCGCACCATTGTCCTGTGTCATGTCAGCCTCCCGCGGCCTTCCCCGCCATCGTTTCACGTTCCGTCGTCTCGCCCGCCGACGCCCCGTCCGGGATCGCCGCGCCGGCATCCGTTTCCGCCTCGCCGTCATCGCCATAGCCGATGAGGTTGAGCGGCCGGGCGGCAAGCCCCTCGCCGCGGCACCAGTGCACCAGCGCCTCTTCCGCGCCGTGGGTCACCCAGA
>PARB01000094.1 GCA_002709505.1 Paracoccaceae bacterium
CGATCACGGGAATGCGCTGCAGGCGCGCCGCGATCACCGCACCGGCCATCGCGGCGATCTCCCGGCCGCCGACGCGGCGCAGCACTTCCAGCGGATCCTTGACGTCGCCGATCCGCGCGACCGCGGCCGCAACGGCGGCGCGTTTGCGCTCCATGCCATCGCTGTCGACACCCGTGCCCGGTCCGACCCACTCCTTCGGATCGCCGCCGAACAGGGCGGCAAGAACGGCAGCGGCGACCGTGGTGTTGGCGATGCCCATTTCGCCCAGGCACAGCAGGTCCGCGCCCCCGGCAACAGCCTCCATGCCGAACGCCATCGTCGCCGCGCAATTCGCCTCGTCGAAGGCGTCTTCCTCGGTAATATCCGGGGTGGGCATGTCGAGAGCGAGATCGAACACCTTCAGCCCCAGGTCATGGGCGATGCAGATCTGATTGATCGCCGCGCCGCCGGCGGCGAAATTCTCCACCATCTGGCGCGTCACGGCCGGCGGATAGGCCGAAACGCCCTTTGCCGCGACGCCATGATTTGCCGCGAAGATCGCCACCATCGGCCGGGTGATCTTCGGCCGGCTCTTGCCGCTCCAGCCCGCGAGCCACTCGACGATCTCTTCCATGCGGCCGAGAGACCCGGCCGGCTTGGTCAGATTGCCCTCGCGCGCCCGAACGTCCGCGACCGCCTCGGCGTCGGGACCGGGCATCTGGGCGACCAGATTTCGGATGTCGTCAAAGGGCAATGCGGATGCGGAAGAGGTCATGCAGGAGACTCCGGATGGGACAGACGAACCCGCCTTGGCGCCGGGCGGGCGCCGATCTATAAACCGTCAAGCGACGTGCCGCAAAGCCGGATCGAAGGACCTCATGCCAAGCCCAGACGACCGACTTGCAACCGCCGCGATCTGGACACCGGGCCGGCTTGTCGCGGATATCGCCGCGACGCTGCGGTTTTTCTCGCGCCTGCCGGTTCCGCGGATCAATTCCCATGACGATCCGGCCGCGCTTCCGGACTTTCGCCGTGCCGCCGCCGTCACGCCGCTGAGCGGCCTCGCCATAGCGCTTCCCGGTGTTGCGGTCTTCCTGCTGGCGTCACTGACGGCGCTGCCGCCCGCCGTTGCCGTCCTTCTCGGCCTGTCGGTGAACATTGCCCTCACGGGCGCGCTGCATGAAGACGGCCTTGCCGATGTCGCCGACGGGTTCTTTGGCGCCGGCACGCCGGAACGGCGGCTGGAGATCATGAAGGACAGCCGGATCGGCGCCTTCGGGACGCTCGCGCTGATCCTGACCCTTGCCCTGAAGGCCGCGCTCCTGGCAACGCTCGCGGCGCGCTTTGGCGCAGGCGGCGCCGCCCTTGGCTGGCTCGCGGTGGAAAGCGGATCGCGCGTCGCGCTGGTCGGCGTCTGGCGCGCGCTTCCCGCGGCGCGACCCGGCGGGCTATCCGCCCTTTGCGGCGCGCCGACGCGCCGCGCCTTCGTCTGCGCGCTGGTGCTCGCCGGTCCGGTCTACGCCGTCTGCATTGCGACCTATTCTCCCGCAGCACTCCTGCTCGCGGCACTGGGCCAGGGGCTGGCCGGATATGGCGTGGCGCGGATCGCCATGTCCAAGATCGGGGGACAGACCGGGGACGTGCTCGGCGCGACACAGCAGCTCGCCTGTCTTGCCGGATTGACGGGGTTATGCATCCTCGTTTGACTGCGATGCGGGAACCTGTCCAACTTGCGACGCCGGGAGACCCCGGGGGTTATTCCAAACGAAAAGACATGCCGCGATGACCGGATGCCGACTGACGATCCATGCAAACACGCCGGGCGGCTCTGCGCGCGCGGTGGTGCTGCTGTTGAGCCTCATGGTTCTGCTCGCGGGATGCGGCACAAGGCCGGACGCCGGCATTCTGGAGGTCTCGCAACAGGTTGCGAGCAATACGACCCCTCATACGATCCTGGTCGCGACAACGCGCGAACCGGACACGAGGCCGGGCACTCTGTTCGGACGCGAGCGGTCGACGGGGCTCAACTTCGCGGAAGCCACCGTGTCCGTCCCTCCGACGCATGAAGCCGGCAAGATCGAATGGCCGTCTACGCCGCCGGGAAACCCGGAGACGGACTTCACCGTCAGGGCAACGCAGCGGCTTGACGACGACGGCTTCCGCGCGGCCCTGAACGCCGAACTCGCCAGGCGCCCCAAGGGCAAGCGGGAGGTCTTCGTTTTCATCCACGGCTACAACACGCGCTTTCCGGAAGCGCTTTACCGGATGGTGCAGCTGAAGCACGATTCCGGCCTGCCGCATGTCGCGGTGCTCTTCACCTGGGCCTCGGGCGGCAATGTCACCGACTATCTCTATGATTCCAACAGCGCCACCATCGCGCGCGACGGTCTGGAGCGAACCCTGCGCATGCTTGCCGGCTCGAACGCCGAAAAGGTCAATGTGCTCGCCCATTCGATGGGCAACTGGGTTCTGACCGAAACCCTTCGCCAGATCCGGATCTCCGGCCGCCCTCTTCCCGAACGCAAGATCGGCGTGATCGCCATGGCGGCACCCGACCTCGATATCGACGTGTTCAAGGCGCAGATGCGGCGTGCCGGCAAGCCGAAGAAGCCGTTCATCATCCTGGTGTCGCGCGACGACCGGGCCCTGCGCGCGTCGAGCCTGATCGCCGGCGGCAAGCAGCGCCTCGGCGCCTACGAGGATGAAGAGGAACTGGCCGAGCTTGGCGCCATCGTCATCGACCTGACCGACATCGCCGGGACGGATGCGGCCAACCACGGCAAGTTCGCGGAGATCGCCCAGGCCGCGCCGGAACTGCGCTCGGCGCTGCAGTCGCTGGAACTCAGGCCGCAGGTGTCGACCACGGAAACCACGGTCGATGCCGTCGGCAATACGGCCAAGGCGGCCATCACTTTCCCGCTCAAGATCCTGACCGCTCCGCTGACGGCCTTGTCCAATCGCCAATAGTGCCCACATCGAAGGAAAGACGCGCGCGCCGCGCCACCTTTCCAGGGGCGCCGCCATGCGCCCTCGCCCAGGACCCGATTGCCTATGACCGCTCCGATCGACAGCCCCTGCATCAAGCTCTGCCGCATCGATACGGCCACCCGCCTGTGCGTCGGATGCCTGCGCACGCTTGAGGAGATCGCCGGCTGGGGCCGATTGACGCCGGAGGAACGGCGCCAGGTCATGGCTGCCCTTCCGGCACGCGGATCTCTCCTGACGGAGGCTGGCTGATGTTTCGCGGCGGTTTTGCCGGAACCCTGGTGCTGGTGGTTCTGGGCATCATCATCTTCGCGGCCATCCTGGCCTTTCTGACCGGCACCGACATGCCGGGCGACGGCTCCATGTTTTCAACCACCGGCCCGCGGATCGTCGCGCTAATCGCAATTCTTATCGTCATCGCCGGGCCGATGCTTGCAGCGCCGCGCCAGATCCCGGCCTTGTTGCGCGGGCTCGTGCTGTGGACGCTGTTCGGCCTCGTGCTCGTTGGCGGCTACGCCTACCGAGCGGAACTGGAAGACGCCGGACGCCGGATTATGGGGACGTTGTGGCCGGGAACGGCCATTGAGGATCGCGCGGGAACGATCACGGTCGTGCGCGACCGAAGCCGGCAATATCGCATCAAGGCCCGGGTGAACAATGCTTCGGTCGATTTCGTGTTCGACACTGGCGCGTCGGCCGTCACGCTGACGCAGGACGACGCCCGCGCGGCGGGCATCGATCCGTCGACCCTGAGCTACACCGTGCCTGTTTCAACAGCCAACGGACAGTCGACCTTCGCCTTGACCACGCTGGACGAGCTGCGGATCGGCAGTCTTCGTCTCGACGATGTGCGCGCCTTCGTGGCGCGGCCGGATGTGCTAGAAACCAGCCTGCTCGGCCTCTCGGCCCTCGACCGGCTGAAAGGGTGGCGGGTCGAGGGCGACCGGCTCATTCTCGAGCCGTGACACGTCCGACCCGCCGTCTGATCAGCCCCAGAGGCTCCAGGCGAAGCGGGCCGCCACCAGCAGCAGGAACAGGCCGAAGAAGACCTCGAGCTGCCGTTTCGGCAGGGCGTGAGCAATCTTGACGCCAAAGGGGGCGGCAAAGGTCGTGATCGGAATGATCAGCGCCACGCCCAGCAGGTTGACGTAGCCGAGAGAGAACGCCGGCAGGTCGGGATTTCCCCAGCCGGCCCAGATCATCCCGACAACGCCCGGAATGGAAATCAGCACGCCGGTGCCGGCGGAGGTTGCCACCGCCTGGTGGATCGGACGGCCATAGAGCGTCATGAAGGTGTTGTTCATCACGCCGCCGCCGATCCCCATCAAGGTGGAGAAGAAGCCGATCAGCGCGCCGCACACCGCGCGCAGCGGGTTGCCTGGAATATCCGCCCCCAGCCGCCAGCTCTCGCGATTGAACAGCATGCGCAGGCCCACGACGACGGCGATGCCGGCGAAGATCGCCTTCAGGCCGTCGCCGGACACATAGGCGGCCACAAGGCTCGCCACGATCACGCCGGCGGGCACCGGGATCAGCCAGCTCTTCAGAAGCTCCAGATCGGCGGCGCCACGCTTCTTGTGAGCCGCGAAGGACCGCAGCGAGGTGGGGACGATGATGCCGAGCGACGTTGCGACGGACACATGCATGCGCACGGATTCGTCGACGCCCAGCCAGGTGAGAAACTCAAACAGGACCGGAACGAGGACCGCTCCGCCACCGATGCCGAAGACACCGGCAAGAAGTCCGGCCACGGCGCCGGACGCGGCCAGCGCCACGACGAGCCCGATTATTTCGCCGTTGATCGACGAGAGATCCATGAAAGCCCCCAAGAACTGCGGGAAGAGGAAGCGGGAGTTGGGGCGGTTCGCCTAGCGCCCGCCCGTCCCTGTCATTTCTAACTGACCCAGACCGGCGGCTTTGTCCAGTGTCGCCTCGCCAATCTCGGCAAGTGCCGTGTCCAGAACCTCGACGCCGGCGCCGGGACGAACCGCATCCACAGTCAGCCGCCGTCGCCAGGCCCGTGCGCCTGGAACGCCGTGGTAAAGCCCGAGCATGTGGCGCAGGAGCTGGTTCACCCTTGCGCCCTCCTTGAGGCGCTCGACGATGAAGGGCCGGAAGCGCTCGACGGCCTCGACCCGGCTCGCGACCGGGTCAGGCGAACCGTAAAAGCGGCTGTCGACGCCGGCCAGCAGCCAGGGATCGTGATAGGCGGCGCGCCCGAGCATGACCCCGTCGACATGCGGCAGCTGCGCGGACGCCTCCTCCAGCGACCCGATGCCGCCGTTGATGCCGATAAAGAGATCGGGAAACCGGCGCTTCAACCGGTACACGCGGTCATAGTCGAGCGGCGGTATGTCGCGGTTTTCCTTCGGCGACAACCCCTTGAGCCAGGCCTTGCGGGCATGCACCCAAAGACCGTCGACGCCGCTGGCGACAACGGCGTCGGCCAGCGCATCGAGGGCGACCTCCGGATCCTGATCGTCGACGCCGATCCGGCATTTCACCGTAACCGGGATGCGCACCACCGCCTTCATCGCCGAAACGCATTCGGCGACAAGCTCCGGTTCGCGCATCAGGCAGGCGCCAAACCGTCCCGACTGGACGCGGTCGGACGGGCAGCCAACATTCAGGTTGACCTCGTCATAGCCGAAGTCCTCGACGATGCGCGCGGCCTCGGCAAGCTGAGCCGGATCTGACCCGCCGAGCTGGCAGGCAACCGGATGCTCCAGATCGCGAAACCCCAAGAGCCGCTGGCGATCTCCGTGCACGACCGCTGCCGAAGCAACCATTTCCGTATAGAGCAGCGCATGCCGCGAAAGCGTGCGGTGGAACGCCCGGCAATTGGGGTCGGTCCACTCCATCATCGGGGCCACGGCAAATCTGGCGTATTGGCTCATCTGCATGTTTGCATGTCTTCAGACCGTTGGCGGCTTCGCATCCGGGGCGGCGTGCGACCACCCCTTCTCCAGCGTCCGCGACGCCGCATTTCAGATGGTCCGGCGCTTGCCTGCCCTGCGCTGTCGCAAAAAGGCGGGCATCGCGCTGGCACGGTCAATGACCAGCCACTTTGCGGACGGCCTTCATATAGACGACTGTGCCGCGAAGGGAAACCGCCACGTCCGCGCAGGCGAAAGCGCGTGTCGGAGCAGACGCGGACGCCGAAGCGCTCACAACGGCCAAAACACCAGCAAGAGCGGAATGCTGACAACCACGACCAGCACCTCGAGCGGCAGGCCCATCCTCCAGTAGTCGCCGAAGCGGAACCCGCCGGGCCCCAGGATCAGGGTGTTGTTCTGGTGTCCGATCGGCGTCAGGAAGGCGCAGGAGGCCCCGATCGCGACCGCCATCAGGAAACTGTCGGGACTGACGCCCAATGTGGCGGCTATGCCGAGCGCGATCGGACAGAGCACGGCGGCGGTGGCCGCATTGTTCATCACGTCTGACAAGAACATCGTCGTGATCAACACTACCACCAGCGCGGCAACGGGGTTGCCCTGGGCAATCGTGTCGACAAGGAACCGGGCGAGCAGATCAGCGGCCCCCGTGCTCTGCATCGCGCCGGCAACCGGGATCAGCGCCGCGAGCAGGACGATCACCGGCCAGTCGATGGCGGTATAGACCTGCTGCAACGGCACCGTGCGCAGCACCATGGAGGCCAGGACGCCGAGCGCAAAGGCTGCGGCCGCGGGCAGCACGCCCAGGGTCACCACGCCGATCGCCGCCAGCATGATCACGCCGGCGATGATCGCCAGACGCTTGTCGGGAATGCGCAGTTCGCGCTCGCCGAGCGGCACGCAGCCGGTCTCGTTGACGAACCCGGTGACCGCATCCGCCGCGCCCTGCACCAGCAGCAGATCGCCGGACCGCAGCTTGACCGTGCGCAGCCTGGCGCGCGGCGGATGACCCTCGCGCGCGACCGCCAGCAGATTGAGCCCGTAGCGGGTGCGAAGAAACAGATCGCTGGCCGACTGGCCGACGATCGTCGACCCGGGCAGGACGGCGAGTTCACGCAGCAAGATTTCATTGTTGCGATCACGCTCCTGACGCTCGTCCTCGTCCTTCTCCCCGGACTTGGAGCTGCCGTCCTCGTCGCCGGCCGTCTCGTCCGTGCGGGCGGCATCCTCGTCGCCCTCTTCTTCATCATCCCGGTCGAGCGACATATCGAAGACGGACAGGGCCTCGGCCAGCGCATCGACATCGGCTTCGAGCACCAGAATGTCGTTCGCGCGGATATGGCGCCCGCCGTGCGGCGCGGTCAGGCGGACCTCGTTGCGCACCAGACCGACGACCTGCGCTTCGCTGTCCTCGATCTTGCGCTCGAAGGCGCGCAGGGTCATTCCGACCGCCTTGCTGTTTTCCGGAACATGCAGCTCCGTGAAATAGGCTCCCGTCTCGAAGCCCTCCCCGGCCGCGGACTTGCGTGACGGCACCAGCCGCCAGCCGACGATGGCGACGAAGAGAACGCCGGCCACCGCAACGGCAAGGCCCACGGGTGCGAAATCGAAGATGGCGAAATGCCCCGGACCGACCTCGGCCCTGAACCCGGACACGATGAGGTTGGGCGGCGTGCCGATGAGCGTGGTCATGCCGCCGAGGATGGTGCCGAAGGCCAGCGGCATGAGCACCTGACCGGGCGCCAGGTCGAGCCGGTCGGAGAGCTGCACCGCGATCGGCATCAGCAGCGCCATCGCCCCGACGTTGTTCATGAAACCGGACAGCGCCGCGCCGAGGCCCATCAGCGCCATCATGCTCGTCATCCGCCCGGCATTGCGCGGGAGCACGCTGCGCGCCAGCCAGTCCACCGCACCCGTGTTCTGAAGGCCACGGCTGAGCACCAGCACGCTTGCCACCGTGATCACGGCCGGGTGCCCGAAGCCGGCGAAAGCGTCCTCGGCCGGGACCAGTCCGGCGACCACACAGGCCATCAGCGCCGCCAGCGCCACAACGTCGTGGCGATAACGCCCCCAGAGGAAAAGGCCCATCGAGCCGGCGAGGATCAGGAAGATCAGCAGTTGAGGGGTCGTCATCAAAACGGCCTTCGAAGCTTCGCCGCCGGCGATGGCGCTTGAACGGAAAACAGCGGTCGCCCGGAAAAGCTTCCCTTGTCCCTCTTTACCCGCGGGCGGGACCGCCTCCGGCCGCACGCCGGCGTGTTGGTGGCTTTGGCATGACTGTCTATCGGGCTCGCGGCGCGCGCGCGATCAGATTCTGAGCAGGCGCCCCCTCACCCGCGCAACCGTCAAACCGCCTGGAGCGTGAAATCCGGCGAGCCCGTCCAGGAGAGCGTCCAGCTCGCGCCGGGACGCACGTTCTGGATGATCCCGGGATCGAAGGCGACGAAACACCGGCCGCCCTTGTGCCGGACGGAGGGATAGACGAGGCCCCGGTACCCGTGCCGGCGCAGATCGGCGGCAAGCGCCTGCCCGGCCGGATAGCCCACCAAGGGATCGGGATCGAGGGCCGCATGCTCCAGTCCGTGGAGATCGGGGAAATCGCCGATGAAGTCCGCGAGCAGTTCAACATAGCGGGCCTCGTCGTGATACCGGCCGATAAACCCGAGTTCGCGCGTGCGGTGGAAGCCGACTTCCTGCACGCTCGTCAAAAGGTCCCAGGAACAATACCATGCGCCGCGCTCCCCGCCGTTGAAGCGGTTGCCGTCGGCCCGGGTGTAGGTGAAGGCCGCGTTGATGTGGCTTTCGCCATAAAGACCGAGATCGTGCGCGCGGCGGGCAAAGGCCAGTTCCCGACGGTCGAGCGCGGGGCTGCCCTCCCGTTCCGCGATCAGGCGCGCGCTGGTCTCGCCTTCCAACTCAGCCAGGATCGCCGCCTCCTCGTCGGTATCGACCAGCCCGCGCAGCACCGGAGGCTTGTGGTGGGTTTCGGAGATCAGCCGGACCAATGCGCGATCGTTGAGAGACGTGATCCTCACACGCCACCCCGCAGCGCATCGACATAGGTGCGCACGCGCAGGATCTTGGGCAGCCCGCCGGCAATCATTGCATCGACGGGACGTCGGCCATCGAACTCGGGTCCGGCGTTCGCAAGCTTGACCCAGTCGCGCGAAATCGGCTCGCTGAAATAGAGTTCCAGCGACTTGTACAGACCAACAAGCGCCCCCAGACGCAGCATCTGGTCGCGCGTCAGGTCGCCCGCATAATCGGGCTTCTTCGCACGCTTCCAGGTGGAATCGGACATGTCGGCCAAAGCCGCCGCCTCGCGCAAGGTCAACGACCACGCATCGGCGATCCGGGAAAACGCCTTGAGCGCCACGGCCTGCCGGTCGGGAGCGGCACGCTCCATCACGAGACTTTCCATTCGGCACCCTCCTGAGATCGCCTCAAGATAAGATCATATGATCTTAAAAGCAAGTTCATATGACCCAAACTCAACGACAGGGTCGCATTCGGTCCGAAAACCGCCGGGATCATCTCGATGCAATGTCCGGGAGAGCCCTGCCCCCTAGGCCGCTGTCGCCTTCACCCGCGCAGCGGGGACAATCCAGTTGGCAAGATCCTCCAGATTCGGCGCAAGCTCGACTGCAAGCCCCCCGGAAAATTGCACAAATGCGTCGGCGTTCAGACGATTGAGGCCGACCAACACCGGAATGTCGGCCGAAAGCGCCTCGGCGATGGCGGTTCGAAACCCGCGTCCCTCCGCCTCGTGCTTGCCGAACTTGTTGACGATCAGGCAGTCCGCACCCTCGGCGAGCCGGGCCTCGACGAGTCCCACAGCCCGTTCCAGCGCGGCCGGATCGAGCCGGCATCCCCTCGCCTCCCGCCCCAGGCTTTGCGAGATGCGGATCGCGGGACCGTCGGGCAGGACCTTGACGTCCATGTCGCAGGGTCCGGCGTCGTCGCGCTCGGCGTTGATCTGCACCACGCCGGTCGCACGGATCCCGTGCTGCAGCAGACGACGCGAAAGACCGTGGAGCAGCAGGTCGGTATCGCCGCGTCCGGGGGCCATCGTATAGGCAATCTTCATGGTGTGTCTCCTCACACGCAGGCAAACGGCTGGAATTCGACCAATGCGCCTTCCGGCAGCACATCCGTTTCGGCCGGCAGGAACATCAGGCCATGTGCCGTCGGCAAGCCGCCGACACGCGCGGAATGGGTGGCATTCTGGAAGGTCACGACCTCGCGCCCTACGGCGTCGAACCCGACAATCGTCACCGGCCGGATCTCGCATCTCCCTGCCTTGCGGCGAATGCCATGGGCGGTCACGACGTGGCGCCGGCGGGGCCCTGAGACGGATTGACCGCAAAGCCGCCGCAGCACCGCCATCCCGAAGAGTTGCCAGGTGACGAAGGCCGCGAGCGGATTGCCCGGCAGACCGAGCCAGAGGGCGGAACCGAGACGACCGAACGCCACCGGCTTTCCGGGCTTGATGGCGACGCCGGCAAAGCGGATATCGGCCTCCAGCTCACCAAGGGCCGCGCGGACATGATCCTCCTCGCCAACCGAGAGGCCGCCGGAGGTCACGACAAGATCCGCGACACCGGCCATCCTGGCCAGCTGCAGCTTGAGACCGTCGCGACAGTCGGCGGAATGCTCCACGGCAACAAGCTCGACGGACGGACGTGCCAACTCGGCGCACAGCATCGGGGTATTGGTGTCCCAGATCTGCGCCGCCGAGCGCGTCGCACCCGCCGTTCGGATCTCGTCCCCGGTGACAAGCAGCGCGACGCGGATCCGCCTGCAAACCCGGACGTCGCCGGCGCCCGCCGCTGCGCAAGCGGCAATTTCGCGGGATCCAAGCGTATGGCCGGCGTCGACCACGGTTTCACCCGCCGCCATCTCGCTGCCCGCGCGGCGGATGTTCGCGCCGATGTCGGGTCGCCGGTCGATGCGCACCCGGTCCGCGAGACGCTGCACCTGCTCCTGCATGACGACCGTATCCGCCCCTTCGGGCACGGGCGCGCCGGTGAAGATCCGGGCCGCTGCGCCGGTTGCGAGGGGCCCACCCGCGTTTTGTCCCGCCGGCACGCGCGCCGACACGGCGAACGTCCAGGGTCCGTCTCCGGCCAAACCGGCCGCGTCGATCGCATAGCCATCCATTGCCGCATTGTCGAACGGCGGCATCGCCGCTTGGGCGAAAACCGGCTCGCCCAAGGTCCGGCCGAATGCCTCGCCAAGACCAAGGCGCTCCGTCTCTCCGACCGGCGCTGCGACGTCCGAGATCCGGCGCAGTGCCTCATCGAGACTGATGAGGGAGCTGGCGTGTTCCGGCGCGTCGCATCCGCAACCGTCCGGCATGTGCTTGAGCAGGACCGTCATTCCACCGTCTCCTTCAGGAAATGTCCGGGTCCGACCGTGCAATCGAGATCGCGCAATCGGCCGTCCTTCAGTCCGTAGATCAGGCCGTGGATGCGCAGGTTCGTGCGACGCTTCCACGCCTTCTGGATGATCGGGGTTTCGGCGACCCGTCGAACGCCCTCGATCACGTTCAGTTCGGCCAGCCGGTCGCGCCGCGCGTCGATGTCCGCGCATTTGGCGAGATCCAGTGCATATGCGCGCGCGAGACGCCGGACCGGTTCCAGCCAGTGGTCGGCCAGCCCGTGTGGCATGTCCTCGGTCGCCGCCTTCACGCCGCCGCATCCGTAGTGCCCGCAAACGATGATCTCGCGCACCTTCAGCGCATCGACGGCGAATTCCAGCGCCGACAGGAGGTTCATGTCGGAGGAATGAACGACATTCGCCACATTGCGATGGACGAAGACTTCGCCCGGATCGAGCCCGGCGACGACATTTGCCGGCACCCGGCTGTCGGAACAGCCGATCCAGAAGAATTCCGGCGTTTGCTGCGACGCAAGCCGCAGGAAATACCCCGGGTCCTCGGCCCTGCGCGCCTGCGACCAGACGGTGTTTCGCTCCAGCAGATCAGCCAGCATGTGTCGTCTCCGTCGGTCGGCCAAGCCCGCGGCGCTGTCTCATCCGCAAGGAAAGGGTGTGCAGGTCGCTGTCGGTCAGGCGCAGTCTTGCAAACGGAAGGATGATCGCGTTCTCGAAGATCAGATGGTTCCTGGTGTGGCCGACATATGCGACCACACGCTCGCGCTCGTCCGGCGACAGGCCTTCCCCGCCGCGCTCCAGCCGCGCGAGCGCGGCTTCGACGGGCGGCGTCTGCGCATCGCTGCGCCGGTGGTCGCCGACAAGTCGGTCGATGGCCTTCCCGATCTCGTCCGGCGGTTCGCACCGGCGCCTGAGCAGCGGAAACAGATCCTGTTCCTCGTCTTCCAGGTGAAGGGGAAGTTCGTCCCTCAAGAAACCGAGAACATGGGTCACCTCAAACGACCGCGGCACATCAGCAGTGGCGATCCTTTCGAGCATGGCGCAGATCTCCCGTTCACGCAGATGGTCCTCGTGGAAAAAGGCCAGCGGGTCACTCAACAGGTCCGGATCGGTTGGCCGCAGACAATCGCTCCGCCGCCCGGTGTCTGCATGGCTGCGCATCGGACCCTCCTTTCCCGCTAGACCGGGCGCAGGTCGCACCCGGTGATTTCGGCGGAGGCGACCAGAGCGTTGACGAAGGCGCGGGCTTCTCGCGCCCAAGCGGCCTTCTCCATCGCCGCCGATATCTTGTCGCGCACCGCCTCGAACGGCAGCGTGGCCCCCGGTGCGACCGCATCCATGCGGATGACGTGCCAGCCGTGGCGCGTCGCAACCGGCTCGGGCGTGATATCGCCCTCCGATAGCCGGCGCAGCGCGGCCTCGAACTCCGGCACCGTATCGCCGGGACCGAGCTGGCCTAGCGCCCCGCCCGAGCTCCCGGATCCGCAATCGCTGTGGTTTGCCGCCAACCGGGAGAACCCCGCCGGGTCGGCGAGCGCCTGCCGCGTCAGATCGAGCGCCCTCGCTTTGGCCGCTTCGGCCTGCGCCGTATCGGCGTGATCGCATGCGGCAAGAAGATGCGAGACCTCCCAGAGCGGCGGTGCACGAAACCGCTCGGGATCGCGTGCCCACTCGGCGCGGATTTCCGCCTCTGTCGGAGCCTCGATCTCGACGGCGATTTCCAGAAGCGCCCGCACGAGCGCTTCCTCCTCGGTCTCGAACCGACCGGGTCCGACTTCCACCGGCTCGGCTTCAAGGCCGCGGCCCCGCGCGTCCTCAAGCAGGAGCGTGCGCAGGACGACGGCATTTGCGGCCTTCTTCCATGCCAGGCCGGGCTTGCCCCGGGGCGCCTCGTGGTTTTGCGCTTCGGCGGCGATGGTCCGGCTGTCGATCACCTGTCCGTTGACGCAGACCGTGGTTTCGATCGCCGACGGCGCCGTGGCCTCGCCGGCGACCGTTTGTCCGTTGACGGAAAAGACGGTTCTTGGATTGGCACTCATGGCGGTCACTCCGCTGGCGTGGAACGCGTGGAGCGCGGCGGCAGAGGGGTCTGCCGGCGCGAACGGACGATCTGGTATCCCGGCCGGGCCAGCAGGTAACGCACAGGCGCGGCGAAGCCGGAGAAGATGTGCACCAGCCGCGTGAACGGAAACAGGATGGTGATCAGGAGGCCGAGGAAGATGTGGGTCTTGTAGAGCCAGTGCACGTCGACGACCATCGCCCAGGCATTCAGGTTGAGCATCACCACGCTCTGCGACCAGGTCATGAAGCGAACCATCTCGGATCCGTCCATGTGCTGAAGCGTCAGGAAGATCGTGCCAAGGCCGATGAAGAGCTGCAGCCAGATCAGGACCAGAATGCCGATGTCGGCAAAGCTGGTGGTCTGCCAGATCCGCGGATCGGTGACCCGGCGGTGGATCAGCATCGATGCGCCGATAAGCGCGAACACGCCCGCGACGCCGCCGACCAGAACCGCCAGCCATTGCTTCAGCGCATAGGGCACGCCCAGCGCATCCAGCACCCAGATCGGCGTGAACAACCCGACGAGATGACCGAAAAAGACGACGATGATGCCGACGTGGAAAAGGACCGATCCCCAGAACAGCTGCTTTTGCCGCAGGAGCTGGCTGGACGACGATTTCCAGGTAAAGGGATCGCGTTCATAGCGCGCGATGGAGCCGACAATCAGCACGGTCAGCGCGACATAGGGCATGATCCCGAAGATGAAGTAGTCGATATCGTAGCTTTCAAACATGTCCGTGATCTCCCTATTGGCCGGCGTGCCGCTGCGCCGGGTCGACCGGCATGTCCATGCGCGAAAGCATGTCGCGCACCTGCGGGCATCCCGCATTGGGGTCGGGACCGAAACGCACTTCGCTCTCCTCCCAGACCTCGTCCAACGCCTCCAGATCGTTCGGATCGACGTCGGGCTGGTCCAGGAGCTCCGCGACGGCGGCTCGGTTGACGCTGTCTCCGCTCAATTGCAGAAGTACGGTGAAGACGGCGGCATAGGCGCTTTCCCGCCGCAAGAGCCGTTGGTTCAACGCCGCCAGGATGTGCGCGGCATCGGCAAGCGTCGCCCGCGCCTCCGTGAACGGCCGCGTTGCCAGGAACTCCAGCAGAACCGGAAGATGATCTGGGAGTTCGCAGGTCGCGGGATCGAAGCCCCCGTCCCGGTAGGTCTCCAACAGGCTGACCATCGCCCCGCCCCTGTCCCGGCTTTCGCCGTGGACATGTTCGAACAGGTTGAGCGAGAGGGTGCGCGACCGGTCGAAAAGGCTGACATACCGCTCCTCAAGCTCGTAGATGTCGCGGCCGGCAAGTTCCTCCACGAGAGGACGCAGGTCCCGACGTGCCGCAGCGGTCAGACGCGTGTCCGATGCCAGCACGGCGCCGATCTCCGGCATGGCCTGCTGCAATCCGCGCGTCGGATAGCTGAGGACAAGCGAGAGGGCCTTCAGGGTGCGGTCCATCACATCACCTCCTTCGGCATTTTCAGGGGCTTCTTGGCGCCGCCGAACAGCGACCCCTTGGAGACGCCGGTGGAACAGCCATTGCCATCGGTGAACCCGCAGCCACCCTTGAGGTCGTAGGCATCCTCGACCTGTTCGCGGTGGGTGGTCGGGATCACGAAGCGATCCTCGTAGTCCGCAAGAGCCATGATCTTGTACATGTCCTCGATCATGGCACCCGTCAGACCGACACGTGCGGCGACCGCCTCGTCGTTGACGCCGTCCACCGTCTTGGCGCGCATGTAGGAGCGCATCGCAAGCATGCGTTCCAGGGCGGTTGCCACCGGAGCCTCGTCGCCTGCGGTGAGCATGTTGGCGAGATACCGCAAGGGGATGCGCAGGTTGCGGACATCCGGCATGTCGCCGTCCATGCCGATGGCACCCGCCTCTGCCGCATTCTGGATCGGGCTGAGCGGGGGCACGTACCAGACCATCGGCAGCGTCCGGTATTCGGGATGCAGCGGAAAGGCCACCTTCCACTCCATCGCCATCTTCCAGATCGGGCTTTCCTGCGCGGCCTTGATCCAGTCTTCCGGAATCCCGTCGGCCCGCGCGGCCTCGATCACCGCCGGATCGTTCGGATCGAGAAAGACGCCGAGCTGGGCATCGTAGAGATCGGTCGTGTCCTCGGCGTTCGCCGCTTCCTCGATCTTGTCGGCGTCATAGAGCATGACGCCGAGGTAGCGGATCCTCCCGACGCAGGTCTCAGAACAGACCGTCGGATTGCCGCTCTCGATGCGCGGATAGCACAGCGTGCACTTCTCCGACTTGCCGGTGGACCAGTTGTAATAGACCTTCTTGTAGGGACAGCCCGAGACGCACATGCGCCAGCCACGGCACTTCTCCTGATCGATCAGGACGATGCCGTCTTCCTCGCGCTTGTAGATCGCCCCCGAGGGACACGACGAGACGCAGGTCGGATTGAGGCAGTGCTCGCACAGGCGGGGGAGATACATCATGAAGGTGTTCTCGTATTCCCCGTAGATCTCCTTCTGGATGCCCTCGAAATTGTAGTCCTGCGAGCGCTTGGAGAATTCGCCGCCCAGGATCTCCTCCCAGTTCGGCCCCTTCTCGATCTTTTCGATCCGCTCGCCGGTGATCCTGGAGCGCGGACGCGCGGTCGGGAAGGCCTCCATCTCCGGGGCCGATTTCAGGTGGTCGTAGTCGAAGTCGAACGGCTCGTAGTAGTCGTCGATCTCCGGCATGTTCGGATTGGCGAAGATGTTCGCCAGGATCCGCCACTTGGAGCCCTGCCTGGGCTGGAGCTTGCCGGATTTCGTCCGCTCCCAGCCGCCTTTCCAGCGCGCCTGGTTTTCCCAGTCGGTCGGGTAGCCGGTGCCCGGCTTGGTTTCCACGTTGTTGAACCAGGCGTATTCGACGCCGTCGCGGCTGGTCCAGACGTTCTTGCAGGTGACGGAGCAGGTGTGGCACCCGATGCATTTGTCGAGGTTCAGCACCATGCCGATTTGCGCACGGATTCTCATTCTGCGGCCTCCTTCGCGGTCGCTTCGCCGTCGAGCCAGTCGACTTTCTGCATCTTGCGGACGATGACGAACTCGTCCCGGTTCGATCCGACGGTGCCGTAGTAGTTGAACCCGTAGGATTGCTGGGCGTAGCCGCCGATCATGTGGGTGGGCTTGAGCACGGCGCGCGTGACGGAGTTGTGGATCCCGCCGCGCTTGCCGGTCTTCTCCGATCCGGGCGTGTTCACGATCTTTTCCTGAGCGTGATACATGAACGTCGTGCCGTCCTTGATCCGCTGCGAGACGACGGCCCGGGCAGTCAGTGCCCCGTTGATGTTGTAGAGTTCCACCCAGTCGTTATCGACGATCCCAGCGGTCTTCGCGTCGTTCTCCGAGATCCAGATCACCGGCCCGCCGCGATTGAGCGTCAGCATCAAAAGGTTGTCGGTATAGGTGGAGTGGATGCCCCATTTCTGGTGCGGCGTGATGAAGTTCAGCACCACATGCGGCGTGCCGTCGCGCGCCTCGTCGTTGATCTCCGCTCCGACGGTCTTCAGGTCGACCGGCGGCCGGTAGGACATGAAGCCCTCCCCGAAAGCGCGCATCCACAGGTGGTCCTGATAGAGCTGCTGACGCCCTGTCAGCGTGCGCCAGGGAATAAGCTCATGCACGTTGGTGTAGCCGGCGTTGTAGCTGACCTTCTCGCTTTCGATTCCGGACCAGGTCGGCGACGAGATGATCTTGCGCGGCTGGGCCGCGATGTCGTTGAAGCGGATCTTGTTGTGATGCTCGCCATCGGCGAGATGCGTGTGCGCCCGACCGGTCGCCTTCTCCAGAGCCTGCCACGCCTTGACCGCGACCTCGCCATTGGTTTCCGGCGCCAGCATCAGGATCACCTCGCAGGCGTCGATCGCCGTTTCGATCTTCGGACGGCCGGCGGCTGGCCCCTTGGTCTGCACGCCGTTCAGGGCGGCGAGATTGTCGATCTCGTCCTGGGTGTTCCAGCTGATCCCCTTGCCGCCGTTGCCGAGCGTGTCCATGAGCGGGCCCAGCGCGACGAACCGGTCATAGATCGCGGTGTAGTCGCGTTCGACGGCGATGAAATTCGGCGCCGTCTTGCCCGGGATCAGGTCGCATTCGCCCTTGGCCCAGTCCTTGACCTGATCCTGCGCGATCTCGGCCGGCGTGTCGTGCAGGATCGGAAGCGCGACGATGTCGGTTTCCTTGCCGAGCACCTCCGGCGCGACGGCCTGGACCTTGCGGGCAATGGACTTGAAGATTTCCCAGTCGGACTTGCTCTCGTAGGCCGGATCCACCGCCGCCTGCAGCGGATGGATGAACGGATGCATGTCCGAGGTGTTCATGTCGTCCTTCTCGTACCAGCTGGCCGTCGGCAGGACGATGTCGGAGTAGACGCAGGTGGTGGACATGCGGAAGTCTATGGTCACCAGAAGGTCGAGCTTTCCGCGCGGCCCCTCCTTGTGCCATTTCGCCTCCCTGGGGAGCTGGCGCCCCTCCTCGCCCAAGTCCTTGCCCATCACCCCGTGATCGGTGCCGAGCAGGTGCTTGAGGAAATACTCGTGCCCCTTGCCCGAGGACCCCAACAGGTTCGACCGCCAGACGAACAGGTTGCGCGGCCAGTTCGCCGGATCGTCCGGATCCTGGCACGACATCTCCAGATCGCCGGACTTGAGCTGCTCGGCGACATAGGTTGCGACATCCTTGCCCGCCGCCTTGGCGGCCTTTGCGACCTCCAGCGGATTGGTCTTGAGCTGCGGGGCGGAGGGCAGCCATCCCATACGCTCGGCGCGGATGTTATAGTCGATCAGGCTCGCATCCCAGTCGCCCTCCGGTGCGGTCGGCGACAGGATTTCGGACGCGGCCAGCGTCTCGTAGCGCCACTGGTCGGTGTGCGCGTACCACGCACTGGTCGAGTTCATGTGCCGCGGCGGACGGCTCCAGTCGAGGGCGAAGGCCAGCGGCTGCCAGCCCGTCTGCGGACGCAGCTTCTCCTGGCCGACGTAATGCGCCCAGCCGCCGCCCGACTGGCCGACGCAGCCGCACATCACCAGCATGTTGATGACGCCGCGATAGTTCATGTCCATGTGGAACCAGTGGTTCATCGCAGCGCCGATGATGATCATCGACTTGCCGTTGGTCTTCTCCGCATTTCTTGCGAATTCGCGCGCGACATGGATGATCTTGTCGGCGGACACGCCGGTGATCTTCTCCGCCCAGGCCGGCGTGCCCGGCATGTCGTCGGAATAGTCGCCGGTCACCCAGTCTCCGCCCAGGCCCCGGTCGAGGCCGTAGTTGGCGCAGAACAGGTCGAACACCGTCGCGACCACGATCTCGCCGTCCGGCGTTTGCACGCGCTTGACGGGAATGTTCCGCGTCAGAACCTTCGGGTGCTTTGCGTCGGTCCGGAACTGACCGATCGCCTCGCCGCCGAAATAGGGGAAGTCGACGCCGACGACATCGTCGTGATCCTCCTCAAGGACGAGGCTGAGTTTCAGCTTCGTGTCGGCCGTGCCGGCCCGTTCCTCGAGGTTCCATTCGCCGTGTTCGCCCCAGCGGTATCCGATGGACCCGTTCGGCGCGACCAGACCGTTCGACACCTCGTCGAAGGCCACGGTCTTCCATTCCGGATTGTTAGCTTCGCCGAGCTTGCCGTCGAGATCGTCGGCACGCAGGAAGCGGCCGGGTACCATCTTGCCGTCCGTCTCGTCGAGCCGGACCAGCATCGGAAAGTCGGAGTACTTGCGACAATAGTCCTCGAAATACTCCGTCTGCCGGTCGAGATGGAATTCGCGCAGGATTACGTGGCCGAAGGCCATGGCGAGCGCTGCGTCGGTGCCCTGTTTCGCGTTCAGCCAGACGTCGCCGAATTTCGCGGCCTCGGAGTAATCGGGGCAGATCACCGCGGATTTGGTGCCCTTGTAGCGCGCCTCCGTGTAGAAATGCGCATCCGGCGTGCGCGTCTGGGGCACATTCGACCCCCACAGCAGCAGATAGCCGGCGTTGTACCAGTCCGCGCTTTCGGGAACGTCGGTCTGTTCGCCCCAGGTCATCGGGCTTGCCGGCGGCAGGTCGCAATACCAGTCGTAGAAGCTCATGCAGACGCCGCCGAGCAGGCTCAGATAGCGCGATCCGGCAGCATAGCTGACCATCGACATCGCCGGGATCGGCGAGAACCCGAAGACGCGGTCCGGGCCGTAGGTCTTGGCGGTATAGGCATTGGCGGCGGCGACGATCTCCGTCGCCTCGTCCCAGGTGGCGCGCACGAAACCGCCCTTGCCGCGTGTCTCGACATAGGAGGCGCGCAGGACCGGATCATTCTGCAGCCTGGTCCAGGCCTCGACCGGGCTCAGGTTTTGACGCAGCTCGCGCCAGACCTTCATCAGCCGGCCGCGCACCAGAGGGTTCTTCACCCGGTTGGCGCTGTAGAGGTACCAGGAATAGGATGCCCCGCGCGCGCAGCCCCGCGGCTCGTGGTTCGGCAGGTCCGGCCGGGTGCGCGGGTAGTCGGTCTGCTGGGTTTCCCACGTCACGATCCCGGACTTCACATAGATCTTCCAGGAGCACGATCCGGTGCAGTTCACGCCATGGGTCGAGCGCACGATCTTGTCGTGCCGCCAGCGGTTCCGGTAGGTGTCCTCCCAGTCGCGGCTTTCGCGGGTGACCTGACCGTGGCCGTTGGAGAATGTGTCCAGCTGCTTGGGCGTCAGGAAGTTCAGTCTGTCGAGCAAGTGGCTCATGTCGTCATCTCCTGTGGCTCCCCGGCGCGCGCGGGCCGCGCGACCGGGGGCGTGGATGGGTCAGCACGGCACCGGTGCGTTCTTGCGGCTGTAGAAGATCCAGGTGATCGCAATGCAGACCACGTAGAAGGCGAGGAAGCCCCACAGCGCGCCGTTGGGAGCGCCCGTCATCGAAATCGACGTGCCGTAGGCCTTGGGAATGAAGAAGGCCCCATAAGCGGCGATCGCCGAGGTGAAGGCGATGATCGCGGCGCTCTCGCGCTCCGACTGCTTAAGGGTCGCGGCCGCGTCCAGCTCCGGCATAAGCCGGGGAACTTCCTGGCGCATGATCGTCGGGATCATCTGGAAGGTGGAGGCATTGCCCACCCCGGTCAGGAAAAAGAGCGCCATGAAGCAAGCAAAGAAGCCCCAGAAGTTTCCGGTCGGGCTGGCCGCCGAGGGCAGGAACTGCAGCACGCCCCAGACCGCGACGATCATGCCGAGGAACGTCCAGAAGGTGACGCGCCCGCCGCCGAAGCGGTCGGAGACCCAGCCCGTGGCCGCACGGCTCAGCGCTCCGACCAGCGGGCCGAGGAAGGCGTATTGCAGGACGTTCACATCCGGGAACTGCGTCTTCATCAGGAGCGGAAAGCCAGCGGCATAGCCGATGAAGCTGCCGAAAGTGCCGGTGTAGAGAATGCACATCACCCAGTTGTGGAACCGCTTGAAGATCACCGCCTGGTCCCTGAAGGAGGCCTTGGCGTCGGCGATGTCGTTCATGCCGAACCAGGCGGCGACAGCGCTGAGCACGATGAACGGCACCCAGATGAAGCCGGCGTTCTGGATCCAGAGCTGGCTGCCGTCCTCAAGCGTGACGGGCTCGCCGCCGAGCGCGCCGAAAACCCCGGCGGTGATCACCATCGGCACGACGAACTGCATCACCGAGACGCCGAGATTTCCAAGACCGGCATTCAGTGCCAGGGCATTGCCCTTGGTCTTCTTCGGGTAGAAATAGGCGATGTTGGCCATCGACGAGGCGAAGTTGCCGCCGCCGAAGCCGCACATCAGAGCAAGCGCCAGGAACACCGTGTAGGGCGTCTCGGGGTTCTGCACCGCAAAGCCGATCCCGAGCGCCGGCAAAAGCAGGGTGGCCGTCGAGATCGCGGTCCATTTACGGCCGCCGAAGATCGGGATCATGAAGCTGTAGAAGATCCTGAGCGTCGCGCCGGACAGGCCCGGCAGCGCGGCAAGCCAGAACAGCTGGCCGGTCGAATAGTCGAAGCCGATGGCCGGGAGCTTGGCGACCACGACCGACCAGACCATCCAGACCGAAAAGGCCAGCAGCAGGTTGGGGATCGAGATCCAGAGATTGCGGGTTGCGATGGCATGGCCCTTGGCCTTCCAGAAGGCCTCGTCTTCGGGCCGCCAGTCGGTCAGGGTCGGGCCCGGCCGAGCAGCATTGGCGTTGGTGATCGTCATGGGGTCGGTCCTTTCAGACGCGGATTGCGGGGGGCGGCCGGACCCGGTCGGGGCGGCCGCCGGCCTCTCAACTCAGGCCGCCGGCTGGGTGGCCGAAGGGGACGTGCGCGAGGCGCGCGGCTGCGGAGCGGGGTGCGGCTCCTGCGGCACGTCGGAGAGGAACTTCTCTTCGGCGAGGCCCGGATGGCGGGCGCGCTCCATGCGCCGGATGGCGACATGCATCCACACGGTCGACACAGCGACAATGACGAAGAGCAGCATGAAGGGAGCGGTCCAGACCCCTGTCAGGTCGAGCAGAACGCCGAAGGCGATCGGCAGAAAGAACCCGCCCAGGCCGCCGATCATCCCCACCAGACCGCCGACCGAGCCGACGTGATGCGGGTAATAGACCGGGATGTGCTTATAGACGGCCGCCTTGCCGAGGCTCATCAGGAAGCCCAGGATCACCGTCATCGCGACAAACACGCCTACGGACAGTCCGAAGCTGAATTCGATCGGCCCGGTGATGCCCTGCACGACGTAGCTCGTCTGCGGGTAGCTCATGATGAAGAGGATCGCGAGCGAGCCGATGAACGTGAGATACATCACGAAGCGCGCGCCCCACTTGTCGGACATCCATCCGCCAAGCGCGCGAAAGACGGACCCGGGCAGCGAGTAGAGGCCTGCGAAGACACCGGCGGTGGTCAGAGCCATGCCGTAGGCGCCGACGTAGTAGCGCGGCAGGAAACTGGCCAGCGCGACGAAGGCCCCGAAGACGAAGAAATAGTAGGTGGCGAAACGCCAGACCTGCATGTTCCTCAAGGGCTCGAGCATGGATCCGGCCGATACCGGGCCGGCGCCCGAGCGCCTGCGCTCCTCCTGCACCGGATCCGTCTTGGCCAGCAGGTAGAAGAGCACCGCCACGACAGCGAGAACGATGGCGTAAACGCGCGCGGTCCCCTCCCAGCCGAGGGCGACGACCAGAAAGGGCGCGGCGAAATTGGTCACGGCGGCGCCGACATTGCCCGCCCCGAAGATCCCGAGCGCGGTTCCCTGATGTTCCTTGTCGAACCAGCGCGAGGTATAGGCCACGCCGACGATGAAGGAGCCGCCGGCCAATCCGAGACCAAGGGCCGCGATGAGGAAGACCTCATAGGTCCGAACGCTGGTCAGCAACCAGACCGCGACGGCCGTGATCAGCATCTGGAGCGGAAACATGATCCGCCCGCCGAACTGCTCGGTCCAGACGCCGAGGAAGATCCGGCTTACCGACCCGGTGAGGATCGGGGTTGCGACCAGCAGGCCGAATTGTGTGTCATTCAGTCCCAAGTCCTGCTTGATCTGTACCCCGATGATCGAAAAGATCGTCCACACTGCAAAGCAGACCGTGAAGGCGAAGGTGCTGAGTCCCAGGGCCCGGTACTGATCCGAACGCGAGACGCCGTCGAGTGTGTGCATGAGCTGCCTCTCCCAACCTGAGTGCCCGCGCGTTGACCCGCGACAGGCGTAAGGAGAGAACTGCGGGACAAAACGGCCCAACTGATTGATCCAAGTCAATCGAACGGGAAAAACCGTTATAAATAAATGACTTGCCGAATATTATCACGTCTTCGGCATGTGGTGATCAAGGCGGGTTGAAACGCAAGTCAATTTGACGCTTGATAATTATCAAGCCTTCGGACGCTGCCAGGGAGGGGAAGCCAAGTGCACAAAGAGATGCCCGAGTCGGATTATCCTGACATCCGGGAGCTCCATTTGTTTTCGGACATGGCGCATGACAACTTCATGTCGCTCATGCGCGGAGCCTATGTGCAGGCCTTCCCGCCCCAGATCGAACTGATCACCGAGGGAGATCCGAGCGATTTCCTGCATGTCGTTCTCACCGGCTCGGTCGATCTGTTTTGCAGCTGGAACGGGCGCGAGACCAGCATGGCGACCGTCCGTCCGATCTCCACGTTCATTCTTGCCGCGACAATCCGCGATGCGCCCAATCTCATGTCGGCAAGAACGCTGGAGAAGAGCCGGATCGCGCTGATCCCGAGCCAGGATGTCCGCGCCGTCTTCAACGCGGACAATGACTTCGCGCGCGCGATCGTCACGGAACTGGCCCAATGCTACCGGTCCGTCATCAAGACCCAGAAGGACCTGAAGCTCAGAACATCGCTTGAGCGTCTTGCGAACTTTCTTCTGCGCCAGCAAAAGCGCGCTGCCGGCGACACCGGTTTCGATCTGCCCTTCGAGAAACGGCGGCTTGCCTCTTTCCTCGGAATGACGCCGGAAAACCTGAGCCGTGCCTTCAAGGGGCTTCAGCCCTATGGCGTCACTGTCACGGGCACGCGGATCACCATCGAGGACCAGCACGATCTGGAGAAATTCGCAAAGCCCAGTCCGCTGATCGACGACGATTCCACCTGATTGCAGGCGGCGGGCTGAGTTAGGACAGCGGACTGACGCCGAAGAACCATGGATGCGCCAGGAGAAGCGCCGCATATAGCGCAAGTCCGGCACCAAGGCGCAGCAAGAGCTGCGTCCAGGAAGCCGGTTGGGAGATCACGGGCCGCGCCGCGATGCGGTCCCGGAGCCTGTGCCATTGCGCCCCCAGTTCCCGCTGTTTGCGGCGGTCGACCAGCCGCCCGCCGATCAGGGCAAAGCCCGCAAAGCTGCCGAACAGCAGCACATGGGCCAGATCGCCGTTCGGAACCAGATGCGCCGTGGCCCATAGCGCCAGCGCCAGCAGGAGCGGATGGCGAACAAGCCGCAGGATCCCGGGATGATCTGGGTCGAAGCGATCGTCAGCCCCTCCGCCGAAAGACAAAGGGTTCGGGCGCGCGATGGACAGGCCCAGGATCAGGCAGACAAGCAACATCAGCACCAGCGTCACATGGTTCTGCCAGGGTGCCCAATACCACAGCGGGATGTGGGGCGCGCGACCGGCAGCCGCGATGAGCCAGGCGAGGACGCCGAGGGAGAGCATCGAATAGGCCAGCGTGAACCCGCGCGGCCCGAGCCGGGCGATCAGGATCGGACGCAGCGGCGGGCGGATCGGCACCGAATGCGTCACCAGAAACACCGCGAAGGCGAGCGCGAATTCCGCCCAGTCGGCCATCCGCGCCCCCTACCCGGCCTTGGCCGGCGGACGCCGAAGCAGCGAGGGACCGTAGACGGCCGCATATCCGGCGAAGGCCAATAGCCAAAGAATGGCGGACACCGCATAGAGGAGCATTGCCTCTTGCGGCCAAAGGGCCGTCGCGACCCGTGCCAGCACCGAGATCGCAAGCGCTGCGTAGATCGCAACCGTCGCGCCGGACGCGCGCAAGGCACGCCCTGTATGGCCCAGGGTCGCCCGCGTCATGACGGCCAGTGTCATCATGCCGATGGCACCGCCCGTCCAGAGATGCTGCGCCGCCGTCCGTCCCAGCGCGTCTTCCCACAGGATCGCGGCTCCCAGAAGCAGCGCGCCAATCGGCAGGAAGGCATAGCCAGCGTGCAGCACCGTCACCAGAGGCTCGGCGAAGGTCCGGTCACCGGCCCATCGCGCAAGGCGGGCGAGGTGCAGCGCTCCGGCTGCGATCAGGGCGGCCCCGGCGAAGGCACTGAGCGGCGCCGCGATCCACAGGAGCAGCGCCAGCAGCAGTGCCGCAAGCGCCAGCTTGTCGAACCGCTGCATGGGCGGAACGGGCAAGCGTCCGGGTTTGCGTTTCGCGAGCCAGTTGCGGGTGAACGAGGGAATGATGCGCCCGCCGATCACCGCGATCATCATGAGGGCTGCGCCGAGACCGATCCGCACTCCAATGCCGCCGGCGGCATAGCCGCCCTGTGCGGCCTCCCAGTGAAACACGGCATTGCCGAGAATGAAGACCGCGAGCATGCCGAGCACGACCAGATTGCGCCAGTTCCTGCCCGCGACGATCTCCCGCCCGATTGCCAGGGCGAAGATCACCGGAAAGGCAAGGTCGATGGCGGCGACGAGACCGGGCGACAGCCCGGCCGAGAAAGAGACGGCGACGCGCCCCGAAAGCCAGATCAGCGCGAGAATGCCCAGCCGCCAGCCGACGATGGGCAACCGCCCGGTCCAGTTCGGCACGGCTGTCAGCATGAAGCCCGCGACGACTGCTCCCAGATAGCCATAGAGAAACGCATGCGCATGCCAGGACACCGGGTCGAAGGCCGTCGGCAGCGTGATCGCACCGGCGAGCATCGCCATCCAGAGACCCATGGCGAGCGCGGCCCAAAGCGCCGCGCCCAGAAAGAACGGACGAAACCCGTAGCTCAGGACCGCGCTGCCGCGCCATTCGCGCATCTGTCTGGCCGTGGAGGTCATCACCCGGCCTCCCGCATGAGCGCATGCAATCCGAATTCCGCGAAGACCGTCCGTCGCATCACCAACCCCATATTCAAGAGTTGATCGACACCTACTCCCTTTAAGCGGTATTTGAAATACCTGTTTTTAGCTTGATGAAAGTCTGCGGCGTCATGTCACGCGCGGGCTTCGGCCGGCGTGTCCGGGACGACCGTCTCAGAACGCCGCGGTGCCGACGAGACCGATCTCGACCGCGATCAGCGCGAGGATCAGCAGGAACAGGGTTTCAACGAGGATCACGGCGACATGCTGCCAGCCGAGCTGGAGCATGTCCTTCATGTTGGTGCGCACGCCGAGCGCGGAAATCGCGATCACCAGCATCCAAGACGAGGCGTTGACGCCGACCGTCGTCACGAAGTCGGGAATGACGCCGAAACTGTTCAGCGTGGTCAGTCCGGCGAAGCCGACGACGAAGAGCGGCAGGCGGACCTTTCCGCCACCGCTGGCACCGGAGCGGGCGAGCACAAGCACGACGATGATCAGCACGACGGGAAGCATGGTCACCCGCAGCAGCTTGATGATCGTCGAGACGTCGCCGGCCTCCGCGGAAATCGAGTAGCCGGCACCGACGACCTGCGCGACATCGTGAATGGTCGCGCCGACCAGGAACCCACTTTGCGCGTCATTCAGGCCAAGCAGCGAAAACAGGATCGGATAAACGATCATCGCGATGGTCGAGATCGTGGTGACGGAAACGACCGTGAACAGCGTGTTGCGTTCCGTCTTGTCGTTATGCGGGATGATGGAGGCGATGGCGAGCGCCGCCGAGGCGCCGCAGATCGCGACCGACCCGCCGGTCAAGAGCGAGAACCGCCAGCCCTTGCCGAAGATCCGGCCGCAGGCAAAGCCGCACCCGATGGTCAGCGCCATCAGGCCGACGACCGTCAGAAAGGTCGACAGCCCGAGCGAGGCGATATCAGCGCCGGTGATGCGCATGCCAAGCAGCACGATACCGGCCCGCAGCAAGGACTTGGAGGCGAACTCGATGCCCTTGGCAAAACGGTCGTCGCTCGCCAGGAAATTGAAGGCCATGCCGATCAAGAGCGCGAACAGCATGACCGGCGCGCCGTAGTGCTCGCCCAGGAATTTCGCCGCCGTCGCGACAGTGGCGGCGAGCAGCAGGCCGGGGAACAGAGGCCCCCAGCCGGACTTGAATTTCGTGAGCGAGGCTGAAACCACAAGGCACCTTTGAGGCTGCCCGGACGACGTGCCCGGGCAGCATTGAATGTTGACCCTAGCGTTTAGGCGCTGCGGTAGAGCTTTGTCATCGAGAATTCGCGATGACCGAGCGCTTCCGCCGCCGTCGCGCGACCGTTGGACGTGCGCCGGATCATCTCGATCAGCTCGTCGCCAGCCTCGTCGATGGTCATCTCGCGCCGGAGAATGCCCGATACGTCGACGTCGACATGCTCGCTCATGGTACGCACCGTGCGCGGGTTGGCCGTGATCTTGATCACCGGCACGATGGGATTGCCGATCACATTGCCCTGCCCCGTCGGGAAGGTATGCACGACATAGCCGCCGGCCGCCATCAGCGTCACGCATTCCGCCGCCGCCGAGGAACTGTCCATGAAGTAGAGGCCCTTGCCCGACTTCGGCGCCTCGGC
>PARB01000095.1 GCA_002709505.1 Paracoccaceae bacterium
CCGCCCGTCGCCGCCGCTGGTGAGGATCGTGGATTTGTCCTGTGTCATGCAGGCGGCCAGCAGACCGCCGCCGTGCACCTCCACCCGGCGCTCGCCGTCGGAGGTCAGCATCAGCAGCGTGCCGTCGCCCAGCGCGAAGACCGGATCGGTATCGAGGAAGGCCGCCGCGACGACGTAGCTTCCCGCGTCATAGGGCGCAACGGAGACCATCCCGCTCACGCCTCGCAGGCCTTGAAGCCGGTCGTCAGCGCGTCGAAATCGAGATCGCGGCCGATGACGACGAGACGGCTCTGGCGTGGCTCTCCATCCTTCCAGTCACGCTGGTGATCGCCTTCCAGGATCATGTGCACGCCTTGCACCACATAGCGCTGCGGATCGTTCTTGAACGCCATGATGCCCTTCAGCCGCAAGATGCCCGGTCCCTGGATCTGGCTGACATTGCCGATCCACTGGAAGAACACATCCGGATCCAGTTCTCCCGCCGTCATCGAGACGCTTTTCACCGAATGCGGATCTTCATGCGCGTGCCCATGATCATGTCCGTGCCCGTGGTGGTCGTGGTCGTGGTCGTGGTCGTGGTCGTGGTCGTGATGATGGTGATCGTGATCGCAGTCCGGTCCGCACTCATGGGTGTGCTCATGCTCGTCCAGAAAATGCGGATCGAGCGTCAGGATGCGGTTGAGGTCGAAGGCGCCGCGATTGAGAACCGTGTCGAGCGGCACGTCGCAGCGCTCGCTGCGCATCAACCGGGCATAGGGGTTGATCGTCTGGATGCGGGCCTCCACCGCCTTCAGTTCCTCCGCCGTGACAAGATCGGTCTTGTTCAGCAGGATGACGTCGGCGAAGGCGATCTGGTCTTCCGCCTCGCGCGTGTCGGCGAGCCGCTGCAGCACGTGCCGGCAATCGACGACGGCGACCACGGCATCGAGCCGGGCCTTGTCGCGCACGTCGTCGTCCATGAAGAAGGTCTGGGCGACGGGCGCGGGATCGGCGACGCCGGTGGTTTCCACGACGATGGCGTCGAAGCTGCCCTGGCGCTTCATCAGGTTCTCCACCGTGCGGATCAGGTCGCCGCGCACGGTGCAGCAGATGCAGCCGTTGTTCATCTCGAAGATTTCTTCGTCCGACTCAACCAGCAGGTCGTTGTCGATGCCGATCTCGCCGAACTCGTTGACGATCACGGCATAGCGCACGCCGTGGTTCTCGCTGAGGATGCGGTTGAGGAGCGTCGTCTTGCCGGCGCCGAGATATCCGGTCAGCACGGTGACGGGGGTTTTCGTGTCCTGGGTGAGGGTCATGTGCCTGCCTGGTCGTCTTGCGGTGGACGGATCCGCTGCAATGGACGGATCTCGCTCTCTTGGTCCCGCATATGGGGTGTCTCGCCTGTCGGACTATAGCGTTTCGCCGCATTTGGCAAAGCATGCGGACCCACGCGGCTGCGGCAGACGCGGGCACGGGGGCCGGATCCGGCGCCCGCACTCACAACAGGAACCGGAAGCCGCCTTCGAGCCTGAGCAGCGCGATCTTGGTTTCCACGCCGCCTGCGCCGGAAAAACCGCCGAGCCCGGTCGCCGACACCACCCTGTGACAGGGAATGACGATGGGGATCGGATTGCCGCCGCAGGCCTGGCCGACCGGCTGGGCGGAGGTGCCGAGCGCCTTGGCGATCTCGCCATAGGTCGCGGTCTCGCCACGGGGAATGGCCAGCATCGCCCGGTAGACATCCTGACGAAAGGCGTTGCCGGCCGGCGCCAGCGGCAGGTCGAACGCCGTCAGTTCCCCGGCGAAATAGGCCGCGATCTGCCGGGCGGCCTCCTGGAGAAGCGGCGTGGAGGGCGCCGCGTCGCCGCTTGCCCACGACAGGCGCACCAGCGCGCCGTCGCGCTCTTCCAGTTCAAGATCGCCGACCGGGCTTGGCAGATGGGCAATCGTCATGGCGGGACCTTTTCGTCGGGATCGGCTGCAGGCCACCGCCTGATACGACGTCTGACGCAACGCAAACGGTTTCGAAAACCGGGGCCGGGCGCTACAAGATGAGCAGGACACAAGGGCCGGAGCAAGGCCGGACGAGGGTCGGACGATCCCTGCGGGAGGAACAATGCTGAAAACAATCGAGGGCTTCAACCGGATCGGCGAGGAAAACGCCTTCGCCGTGCTGGCGCGGGCCACACAACTGGCAGCCGAGGGCCGCGACATCATCAACCTCGGGATCGGCCAGCCGGATTTTCGCACGCCGGAGCATATCGTCGAGGCAGCGGTCAAGGCCCTGCGCGACGGCCACCACGGCTACACGCCGGCGACCGGCATCCTGCCGCTGCGCGAGGCGGTGGCGAAGGACCTGCACAGGCGCCTTTCCGCCGAGGTCTCGCCGGACAATGTCGTGATCGTGCCCGGCGGCAAGGTCACCATGTTCATGGCGATCCTGATGTTCGGCGCGCCGGGCGTCGACATCCTCTATCCCGACCCGGGCTTTCCGATCTACCGCTCGATGATCGAGTTCACCGGCGCGCGCCCGGTGCCCGTGCCGATCCGCGAGGAAAACGGCTTCGCTTTCTCGGCCGAGGAAACGCTGTCGCTGCTGACGCCGGAGACCCGGCTGGTCATCCTGAATTCGCCGGCGAACCCGACCGGCGGCGTCACGCCGCGCGCCGAGATCGAGGCGCTGGTCGAGGGTCTGGAGGCACGGCCCGACATCGCCATCCTGTCCGACGAGATCTACGGGCAGATGACCTATGACGGCGCGCCGCATTGCTCGCTGCTGGAATTCGAGGCGGTGCGCGACCGGCTGATCCTGCTCGACGGCTGGTCGAAGACCTACGCGATGACCGGCTGGCGCATGGGCTACGCAGTCTGGCCGGACCAGCTGATCGACAAGGCGCGCAAGCTTGCCGTCAACGCCTGGTCCTGCGTCAACGCGCCGGCGCAATATGCCGGCCTCGCCGCGCTGGAAGGGCCGCAGGACGCGGTCGCGGAGATGATGCGCGAATTCGACATCCGCCGCAAACTGGTGGTGGAGGGATTGAACGCGCTGCCGGGCGTCTCGGCGCGCACGCCGATGGGGGCCTTCTACGCCTTTCCCAACATCAAGGAGACGGGCTGGAAGGCGAAACCGCTCGCCAGCGCGCTTCTGGAAAAGGCGGGCGTCGCGGTGATCGGCGGACCGGATTTCGGCATTCTGGGCGAGGGCTACATTCGCCTGTCCTACGCCAATTCGGCGGAGAACATTTCCCGCGCGCTGACGCGCATGCGCGACTTCCTCGACGAAAACGCCGCTTGAACGGAGAACGGGCGCGCCGGGGTCAGACCCCGGCGATGCCGGTCCCGAAGAACAGCAGCGAGAACAGCGCCCACGACAGGACGGTGCCGACCCGGCTCATGTGAATATGCATGGGCTTTCCCCCAACGCAGGCGGGCGCGGACTTGCGCCTCGCCGACCGCTCGCACGGCCTCCCCGGCCGCTTCTTCTCCTAAAATGCGACCGGTTTCGTTAAGGGGCGGTTAAGACAGGTTACCCTTTCGCAACGAACGGGGTTTCGGCGACCGGGGTGAGCGGGCGGCCGTCGCGGAACCAGGACGCCAGATTGTCGACGACAAGCTGTCCCATCCGGTCGCGGGTATGGCGCGACGCCGACCCGACATGCGGCAAGAGCACCACATGCTCCATGTCCTTCAACGCCTGCGGCACCTTCGGCTCCTTCTCGAACACATCGAGGCCGGCCGACAGGATGGTACCGTCCTGAAGGGCTGCGACCAGCGCCGGCTCGTCGATCACGGTTCCGCGTCCGACGTTGACGACAATGCCCTCCGGTCCGAGCGCCGTCAGCACCCGTCGGTCGACAATGCCGCGCGTCGCCTCGCCGCCCGGCGCCACCACCATCAGCGTGTCGCAGGCGCGCGCCAGCCCCTCCAGCGTATCGTGATAGGGATAGTCGACATCTGTGCGCTGCGTGCGCCCGTGGTAGCGCACCTCCAGGCCGAAAGCCTCCGCCCGCCGCGCAATCGCCAGACCGATGCGCCCCAGCCCGAGAATGCCGAGCGTGCGGCCGCGCAAGGTGGCCGGCGTCAGCGGATAGGGCCCTTCCGCCTCCCAGCGCCCGGCGCGCAGGTAGCGTTCGGCGGCCGAGAGCTGGCGCACGGTCATCAGCAACAGCCCGAAGGCGGTATCCGCGACCTCCTCGGTCAACACGTCCGGCGTGTTGGTGACGCAAATCCCGCGCTCGCCGCAAAAGGCGGCATCGACGGAATCGTAGCCGACCCCGAAATTGGCGACGATCTCCAGCCCCGGCATGCGCTCGATCAGCGCCCGGTTGACCGGAACATGCGCGCCGCTGGCGATCCCGCGGATCCGTTGCAGCAGGTCGGGCGACAACGCTTCGATCTCGCCCGGCCCGGCCCGGTGAACGGTGAACTGGCGAGAGAGCTGCTCCCCGACGATCGCGGGCGCGCGCCCAAGCATCAAAATTTCGGCCAAGGCCATCAAAATCCTCCCAAAGTGTCGATCCGCGCCGCATCCTGAGCGGGCGGACGGTCAGGTCGTGTTCGTCGTTCAGGCACCGCGCGCCTGGCCCTCGCCGCCCGGCTTTGGCGGCGGGGTCGATTCGCGCACCCGCAGTTCGGGCAGGATGGGCGCGGGCATTTCCGTGACCGGCGCGCCGGCGATCTGGCGCAGCATGAGAGCGGCCGCAGTTCTTCCGATCTCGTCCGGCTTGTTCCATACGGAGGTCAGCGCCGGCGTGCGGCTGGCCGCGCCGTCCGTGTCGTCATAGCCGGCAATCGCGATGTCGCGCCCCGGCTCCACGCCGGCGCGACGCAGCGCCGACAGCAGGCCATGCGCGATCAGGTCGTTGAAGGCGAAGACCGCCGTCGGGCGCGGCGTCGCGCTCAGGAGCTGCGCCACCGCATCGCGTCCGTCCGCCGTCGTCATCAGTTCGGGAATGTCGAGTTGCGCCGCCACGTCGATGCCGGCCTCTTCGAGCGCCAGCTTCCAGCCGAGATTGCGGTCGTGGCCGGACGAGCTTTGCCGGCGTCCGCCGATCATCGCGATCTGCCGGTGGCCCTGGGCGATCAGATGCGACACCACCATGCGTGCGCCGGCCACATCGTCGCTGCGCACCACCGGCACGCGGGCGCCGGCGACGTCGCGACAGATCAGCGTCACGGGAATGCCGCTGTCGGCGAGGCCGTTGATGTCCTCGACCCGCGTGCCGACGGAGGCGCAGATCACCAGCCCGTCGACGCGGTGCTGCATCAAGGTATCGATGAAGCGCTGCTGGCGGGCGACGTCGTCACGGTGGTTGCAGATCAGGACCACCTGGTTCTCGCGCCCGAGCTCGTCCTCCAGCGCGCGGAACACCTCCGCGAAATAGGGATTGAGAATATCGTGGACCGCCACGCCGATCATGTTTGAGCGCGCCGTGCGAAGGGCCGCGGCCGAGCGGTTGTAGACATAGCCGGCGGCCAGCGCATGGGCCTTGATGCGCTCGCGCGTTGCCGGCGCGACCAGCGGCGAATCCCGAAGCGCCAGCGACACGGTGGCGGTGGAAACCTGAAGCGCCTCCGCCATGTCGCCGAGCGTGAGCCGGCGCGCGCCTCGCGCCCTGCCGGGCTCGCGACTTGAAGCGACAAGCGGTTCGCCCGGCGCGGCCTGCACCGCTGGGGGTCCTTTGGGCGTCTTTATGGTCACCGCTCGGCCTCTGATTCAATCGATTGAAGTGTTGCCAATCGCGGCCCGGCTGGCAAGCCCGAATGCCGGTCGCATCGGCACCGCCCGCGCCTAGAGCCCGCCGTCGGCGTGCACCTCGCCCCGGGAGATTTTGCGCTCGCGGTAGAGAATATAAAGCCCCGAGCTGACCACGATCGCCGCCCCGAGCACGGTGAAGGGTCCCGGCACGTCGTCGAACACAAGATAGCCGAGCCCGCTCATCCACAGGATCTGGATATACATGAAGGGCGCGAGCACGGGCGCAGGCGCCAGCACATGCGCGCGGATCAGGGCGAAATGGCCGATACAGCCCCAGGCGCCGGTCGACAGCAGCAGCGTCCAGGTCCACAGATCGCCGGGTGCAGTCCAGGCGGCAAGGCCGAATGGCGTGATCGCCAGCGTGGCGACGACCGCGGAAATGATCAGCATACCGACGGGCGATTCAGAATGCGCCAGCATGCGCGTCGTCAGTGCATAGAGCGCGTAGCAGGTCATCGAACAGACCGACAAAAGCGCCGCCCAGTTCAATCCGCCAAGTCCCGGCCGCGTCACCACAAGCACGCCGATAAAGCCGACGATGATCGCCATCCAGCGGCGAAAGCCCGCCCATTCGTTGAGAAGCGGTCCGGCGAGCGCCGTCACCACGAACGGCGCGGCGAACATGATCGACACGGTTTCGGCCAACTGGAGGTGGCGCACGGCGAAAAAGTTGAACACGGTGGAGCCGAGCAGGAACATCGAGCGCAGGATCTGCAGGGGCCAGCGGTCGCTGCGCAGCGCGCCCGGAATGCGCCAGACCCGGAACAGCAGCACGGCAAAGACCACATGGGTCAGGAAACGCATCCACACGATCTGTTCGGCGGGAAGCGTCTGCCCGAGATATTTTGCCGTCGCATCGAGCCCGGAGAAGGAAAAGAACGCGAAGGAAATCAGCGCGATCCCCATGAACCGCTCCGGCACCGCGATGGCCGAGAGAACGGGAGATCGCAAATATCCGCCACGCCGCATTCTTTGTCCTTCGTTTCAATCGGAAGCGCCGCCTCCGGCGCTTCTATTTGTACGACAAATTCCGAGTGTGGAAGGGATTGCGTCCAATGTCATGATACGGAAACGCACATCCGCTATGCGCCCAGAGCAACCCGCCCCTCCCGTTTTGCAAGGCCCCAGATGACCGAACCGCCGCATCCGCCGGACCCCGCGCCCGCAAGCGCCCCTGACGCTGCCGAATTCGCCTGGCTGGCGCGGCGCTCCTTCAGCATCGGCCTGCTCTCCTTCGGCGGTCCGGCGGCCCAGATCGCGCTGCTGCACAAGGAGTTCGTCGCCGACGGCAAGCGGATATCGGAAGGCCGTTTCCTCAACGCGCTGAACTATTGCATGCTGCTGCCCGGCCCCGAAGCCCAGCAGCTCGCCACCTATTGCGGCTGGATCGTCGCCGGCACGCGCGGCGGCATCGTCTCGGGGCTGTTGTTCATCGCCCCAGGCGCGCTCGCCATGCTGGCGCTGTCGCTCGTCTATGTGACCTTCGGCGCCTCCCCGCTTGTCGCAGGCCTGTTCTTCGGCATCAAGGCCGGCGTGCTCGCCATCGTGCTGCAGGCGCTGGTGCGGCTGTCGGCGCGGGCGATGACCTCCGCCGCCGCGCTGGCGATTGCCGCCGCCTCCTTCTGCGCGCTGTTCCTTTTCGACCTCCCCTTTCCTCTGGTGATCGTGGCCGCCGGCCTGTGCGGACTTCTTGTGCCGCGCGCCGCGGCCACTCCCTCCCCGGCTCAGGATGAAAGAGGAGCAGGGCCGGCGGCGAGCAGGTCGCTGCACGCGCGCGCCCTGCGCATCCTCGCCACCGGGATCGCCCTGTGGGCACTGCCGGTGGCGGCCATCTTGCTCTTGCTGTCGCCCGGTCACGTCTTTGCCGACATCGCCGCCTTCTTCTCGACGATGGCGCTGGTGAGTTTCGGCGGGGCCTATGCGCTCCTGAGCTACATGGCCCAGGTGGCGGTGGAGACCAACGGCTGGCTGACGGCCGGAGAGATGCTCGACGGCCTGGGGCTGGCCGAAACCACGCCCGGACCGCTGATCCTCGTCACCCAGTTCGTCGGCTATCTGGGCGGCTACCGCGCGCCCGCGCCCTTCGACCCGGCCCTTGCAGGCGTGCTGGCGGCCGGCCTCACCACCTGGGTCACTTTCGCGCCGAGCTTCGTCTTCGTGCTCGCCGGCGCGCCCTATGTCGACCGCATCCGAGGGATCGCCTGGCTGTCGAACGTGCTGTCCGCGATCACGGCGGCGGTCGTCGGCACGATCCTCAACCTCTCGGTCTGGTTCGCGATCAACGTCCTCTTCGCGACGGTGACGGTGCTGGACGCGGGATGGATCTCGCTTCCCCTGCCGGTCGCCGGCAGCCTGCAGCCGTGGAGCCTGGCAATTGCGACGGGTGCGGGGGTCATGCTGTTCGCGCTGAAGCGCAGCGTGGCGGAGGTGGTGATCGCGGCAAGCCTCGCAGGCCTCGCCCTCAGGATGAGCGGTCTGGCAAGCTAGGGACGACGCCCGACCCGGTTCAGGCGCCGGGCTCGCCGTCCTCCGTATCGACCTCGTCGACCGTGCGCGACCCGAGGTTCTTCTCAATCTGGCGCAGCAGCTTGCGCAGCTTCTTGCGGTCCTTCTCGTCGAGCCCGACCAGTGCCTCGCGCTCGAGCCGTTTCCAGGACGTGTCGATGGTCGCGACCAGCGCGCGCCCCTCCTCGGTGAGGAACACGCGGGCAAGCCGCCCGTCGGCCTCCGAGGCGGCGCGCTTCAGGAACCCTTGCGCGGAGAGCCGCGTCACCATCTTGGTGACCGTCGGCGGCTGGACGGCAAGCGTCGCGGCAAGCTGGCTCATCGTCTGCCCGTCGTCATCCGCAAGGATTTTCAGGACGGTTTCCTGGCCCGGATGCAGTCCGATCCGGGCAAGATGCGTGCCGGCGCGCGCGCGATGGGCCTTGGCGGCCTGCGCCAGACGGAACGTCACGCTTTTCTTGAAATTGAATGCCATGCCACGCCTTCTAACGCCGGCAAATGACCGCAAGATGACACCCGACCTTGCGGAAAGCGCGCGCCGGCTGCGCCGCAACAGTCGGATTCGCAACCGCGAGGATGCACGTGCCCGACCCTGCGATCAAAGACTTTCGACGCCCGGACGCCGATCTCCCGCAAGCCGGCCTACCAGCGGGAAAAAAACGTCTCGACGCGCTGCAGGAAGCGCGCGCGGCTTTCCGGCGTTGAACTGTCCATGTTGTAATGCGCCAGATATTTGGTCTTGCAGCGCGGCGCGCAGAGCGCGCGAATGCCGCGCAGGACGGTCTTGCGGCCGGGCTCGCCCATCAGCTTCGACACCAACCAGGACGCGCCGCAGGTGGTGACCACGCCGATGCGGCCGATATGCTGCATGCGCGGGCGCATCGGGCTGGTCGCCGTCGGGATCTCGAAGGTGACATGCGGCACCCAGACCCGGTCGAGATAGCCCTTCAGCATCGCCGGAAGGCCGAACCACCAGGTCGGATAGACGAAGACCAGCGCCTCCGCCCACAGGATGTCGTCGACATGGCGCTCGACCGGCGCCCGGTTCAGCTCCGCGTCATTGTAGCGAAGCCACTCCGGCTCGAGCATCACCGGATCGAAACGGCAGGCATAGAGATCCGTGACGCGCAGCTCGTGTCCGCCGTCGGCCAGCGTCTTGCGCACCGTCTCGGCGAGGCTGGCGCCGAAGCTTTCCGCGCTTGGATGACACTGAACGATCAGGATGCGCATGCTGCAACTTTCTAGAGCCGGGCCATGTCCGCCTCGACGCGGTCGAGAAACGCCGTGCGGGCGGCATCGTCCGCGCGGTTGAGATCGTAAAGGGCGAGATAGGCGAGGCGCGCGGCCGGCGCGACCAGGGAGCGCAGCACCCGGCGCACGATGCGCCGGGGCGGATCGCCTAGGAAGAAGGCGCGCCAGCGCGGCCCGCCGTAGGTGGTGATGGCGACAAGCCGGTTGATGTGCTGCAGGTTCGGCTTCACCCGCCCGTTCTCCATGCGGAAGGACACGCCCGGCAGGAACACCCGGTCGAAATAGCCCTTCAGGATCGCCGGAAAGCCGAAATTCCACACCGGATAGACGAGGACCAGCGCCTCGGCGCGCTGCAGCTGCTCGACCTCGGCTGCCACGCTCTCCCGGTTTTCCGGCACATCGTGATAGGCGAGCCGCTCCGCGCGGCTCAGGACCGGATCAAAACCCTGTTCGTAGAGGTCGAGCACCTCCACCGAATGCCCGTTCGCAACGAGCGTCTTCAGCGCGCGCTCCTTGAGTGCCGCGCAGAAGCTGGTCTCGACCGGATGGGCGTAGATCAGGAGAACCCGCATCGCGTCCGCGCCCTCAGGACAGGCCGGGGAAGAGATAGGTCTGGTTCGACGAGAAATCGAAGTCCGGGTTCTCCCAGGCGATCATCTTGCCGGGGTTGAGCAGCCCCTTCGGGTCGGCTTCCTTCTTGAAGGCGAGTTGCACCGCGTCGGTCTGCTTCATGCCACCCTCTTCCAGCGTATAGCGGTGCGGATTGAAGATCGGGCAGCCATGGTCCTCGTGGATCCGGATGATCTCGTCGAGCCGCTCCTCGGTGGTGTAGCGCACAATCGGCAGGCCGAAACAGGTGATCCTGCCGTCGAAGCGCACGAACTCCAGATGCCCGAGCACCTCGTCGCCGAAGAGCTCGGCGAGCTGCACCGCCTTCTTCACATGGTCGGGGAAGGGATAAAGCACCTGCAGGTAGGTGATCGTCGGATCGACCCTGAGACCACGCAGCGTCGTGTGGTTCCAGGTCAGTTCCGGCACCGGCGGCAGGCTCTTCAGATCGCTCTCCGATGCCTCGTCGGAGCGATAGACGAGCTCCGCCCCCGCCCGCCGCGCCAGGAAGGCGGAAAAGGCATCCATCGCGAAGGGCGCCACCATGATCGCGCAGACCGACTGGCTGGAGCGCAGGAACTTCTTGTGCCGCAGGAAATACTCATGCGGGATCGGCGCGGAGATCGGCGCGATCTCCTTGGTCAGGATGCCGTCCTGATTGGCCAGCGCATCGGCGAAAGAGGCCGCATCGGCGAAGCTCTCGAAGCCGACCAGCACGTCGACCCAGTCGTAGGACGCGGTCAGCGGCATGGTCACCTCGGTGATGATGCCGTTGGTGCCATAGGCATGGCTGACCTTGTGCAGGTCGGACCCCGACAGCGTCAGGACGCGCGGCTCCTCCTCCATGGTGACGACGCGCAGGGAGAGGATATTGCCGAAATCGCGCAAGCCGCCCCAGTTGATCGACCCGATGCCGCCCGATCCGCCGGCGACGAAGCCGCCGATCGTCGCGGTGCGATGGGTGGAAGGGTGCATCCTGAGTTCCTGTCCGCTCTCGTGCGCGGCGGCGTCGATGGCCGACATGATGGCGCCGGCCTCGGCACGCACGCTGCCGCGCGCGACCTCCAGCACCTTGTTCATCTCGGCGAGATTGAGCACCACCCCGCCCGACAGCGGCATCGCCTGGCCGTAGTTTCCGGTGCCGGCGCCGCGCGTGGTCACCGGCACGTCATGCGCGTAGCAGGCCTTGAGCACGCGGATCACATCCGCCTCACTTGTGGCATTGACCACGATGTCCGCCGTCACCTCGTCGAGCTGGCGCTTGAGAACCGGCGAATACCAGAAGAAATCGCGGCTTTTCTGCCGCACGATCTGCGGATTGTCTTCGATGGCCAGGCCTTCGAGGGCGGCCTTTACCGCGGCAATGTCGCTCATATTCCTAAATCCCCAGATCCTTGCTCGCCATGAGATCGTCGAGTTCGCGGTAATCGGGAAGCGTCCGCGAAATCGCCCGTCCCCCACGCAGAACGGTACGCGCTCCGCCCGGCCGTGCAATCAGTTCGTTCCAGTTTCTCGCCCGGAAGACAATCATGTCGGCCGGCGATCCGACGTCGAGCCGCCCGCGCGTGCTGTCGCCCAGAAGCCCGGCCGGCGTCGACGTGGCCGCGCGGATCCAGTCGCCGGAGGGATGGTCCAGATGCAGGATGCGCACCGCCTGGGCATAGACCTCGACCATGTCGAGATCGCCATAGGCATAGAAGGGATCGCGCGTGTTGTCGGAGGCGACCGCCACGGGAATGCCGCGGGCCTTCATCTCGTGCAGCAGCGTCACCCCGCGCCAGCGCGGCGTGCGCCCGCCCGCCCGGTCCATCAGATACATGTTGCAAAGCGGAAGGCTGACGACGCCGATCCCGGCGCGGGCCACCAGATCGAGCGTCCGGTCGACCGCATCATCCGCTTGCCGCGCCAGCGAGCAGCAATGGCCGCAGACGATCTGGCCGGAAAACCGCGTGCGGATGGCGGTCTCGGCGATGATTCGCAGCGAATCCGCATTCGGGTCGGCGGTCTCGTCCACGTGAAAGTCGAGCGCCAGGCCGCGGACCTGCGCGGCGCGGAACATCGCCTCGACATGGGCCTCCAGCCCGTCAATCATGAAGGTGACGGCGCCGAGCACGCCGCCGGCCTCCGCCACCCGGTCGGCGATTGCCGGCAGGAACGCCGGATCTTCCAGACCGTCGATCCCGAAAAGGGCGGAGGCCTGCAGGTCGATGCGGTCGGCCCAGTCGCGCCGCACGTCCTTGAACACCTCCCAGCTGATGCCGTCCTGCGGCGGAATGCTGTCGAGATGGGTGCGCATCAAGACGGTGCCATGGGCATGGGCGCAGGCCAGCGCGAAGGACATGCGCCGGCGCACGTCGTCGGCCGACCACTGCGCCTCGCGGTCCGATTTCACCGCCTCGAGCGCGCCGTCGAAACTGCCGTTGGGATTGGGCCGGCGCGCCCAGATGTGCCCCTTGTCGAGATGGGTGTGCATGTCGACGAGGCCCGGCAGCACCAGCCCGCCGTCGAGGTCGATCCGCGCCGCGCCGCCATCGTCGATCAGCTCCCCACAAGGCGCGATCGCCGCGACCTCGCCCTTGTCGATCAGGATGTCCGCGCGCCCCAGTCCATCGCCGATGTGGTTGAGGATGCCGGCGGTGACGGCGCTGGGAAGCGTCGCGTTTGCCAGAAGCACCGGGCCATCACCCCGGGGAATCTCGTGTGTGTCGATTGCGTCAGCCATCCCGTTTGATCGCGCTTTCATGCCAGCGCCGCAACATCAAATGCGACAAGATGCTCAGGCTCGCGAAGATCACGATCCCGGTGAGCGAGATCAGTACGATGGCCGCGAACATGCGCGGGATGTTGAGCCGGTAGCTCGCCTCCAGGATCTTGAACGCCAGCCCCGACCCGAGCCCGCCGGTGCCGGCGACGAATTCGGCGACGATGGCGCCGATCAGCGACAGGCCGCCGGCGATCTTCAGACCGCCGAGGAAATACGGCAGCGCGGAGGGAAGCCGCAGGTGCCACAGGGTCTGCCACCGGCTGGCGCCATAGAGCTGGAACAGGTTGCGCAGGTTGTGATCGGCGGAATTCAGCCCCAGCGTCGTGTTCGACAGGATCGGAAAGAAGGCAACGATCCAGGCGCAGATCAGGAGACCGACGATCTTGGACGGCACATAGATGAAGATCAGCGGCGCGATCACGATCACCGGCGTCACCTGCAGGATCACGGCATAGGGGAAGAAGGACATCTCCACCCATTTCGACTGGGCGAAGAGCACCGCCAGGCCGACGCCGCCGATGGTGGCGATGACAAGCGCGCCGAGGGTGATCTGCAGCGTGACGAGAAGCGCCGGCCACAGCGTCGGCCAGTCCTGAAGGAGCGCGGCGACCACGCGGTCGGGTCCGGGCAGGATGTAATGCGGCACCTGATAGGCATCCACATACCATTGCCAGCCGGCGATGGTGGCGATCATAACCACGGCCGGGAGCGCCCAGCGCGCGATCCGGTCGATCCGCGCGCGCCGGAGCTTGCCGGCTTCCGCCGCATCCAGCGGCGGCAGCGCCGCCGCGGCCAGGCGATCCGGTTCGGTGTCTGCGGTCATCGCGTCCTTCCCCTCATCATGCGTCCGGCGCCTCGCCGGCCATCGCCGCCTGCAGCGCGTCGGAGGCCCGCCGGCAGTGGTCGGAATACAGATGCGAGGTCCGGAACTCCTCGCCGCGCGGATAGGGCGCATCGACGTCGAGATCGGCAACGACGCGCCCCGGGCGCGCGGCCATGATCACGATCCGGTTCGACAGATAGACGCTCTCGAACACGGAGTGGGTGACGAAGACGACCGTCCAGCCGAACTCCTCCCACAGGCGCAACAGGTCGTTGTTGAGCCGGAAGCGGGTGATCTCGTCGAGCGCGGCGAAGGGCTCGTCCATCAGCAGCAGTTTCGGCTTGGTCACCAGGGCACGGGCGATGGAGACCCGCATCTTCATGCCGCCGGACAATTCGCGCGGATAGCTCTCGGCAAACCCCTCCAGACCGACCATCTCGAGCGCCTCCATCACCCGGTCGCGGGCGACGCGGGCGCTCTCGCCCTTCAGCTTGAGCGGCAGATGCACATTGGCGAAAACCGTCGCCCAGGGCATCAGGGTCGGCTCCTGGAACACGAAGCTGATGTCGTGATCCTTTTGCCCCGGCCGTTCGCCCGGCCAGACGAGACGCCCGGCGCTCGGGCTCGACAGGCCGGCGACGATCCTGAGCGCCGTCGACTTGCCGCAGCCCGACGGACCCAGCAGGCTGACGAACTCGCCCTGCCGGATGCTCAGCGACATGTCCTTGAGCGCGACGGTCGCGTTGGAAAAGGTCTTGGAGACATTCTGCAGCGAGACGACCGTTCCGGCCGCCTCGCCCGCAAGTGGTGAGGACGCAAGTGTCACGTTGGCGCCTCCGCGGCGCTGCGATCCCTTGCGCGATCTGGGGTCAGGATCAGCACGCCGCTCAGTTTCCGGTCAGTTGCTTCTTGAGGTCCAGACCCACGCCCTTGTTGATGAACTCGAGCGTGTAGCTTTGCTTGATGTCGATGCCGTCCTCGATGACGCCGGCCTTGACCATCTTGGCGTAGAAATCGGCGTTGCGCTCGTCGGTCATCGCGCCGATGCCCAGCGTTTCCGCATCACCGGAATCGACGATCCCGTATTCCTTCATCTGCGCGATGGAGAAATCGATCTGTTCCGCCGTCATTTCCGGATTGGCCTCCATGATCAGCGCGTTGGCGGCTGCGTTGTCGCCATAGAGGTAGTTGGTCCAGCCGATCGCCGAACCGTCGACGAAGCACTTCACCGCCTCGGGCCGGCTGTCGATGGTGTCCTGCATCACCTCGACCGTGGTCGAGTAGCTGTTGAAGCCATAGTCCGCGATCAGGAAGACATCCGGCATGAAGCCGCCCTCACGCTGGATCGCAAAGGGTTCGGAGGTCACATAGCCCTGCTGGCCGGCGGTCTCGTCCGCCAGGAAGGGCGCCGGGTTGAAGGTATAGGGACGCCGCTGCTCGACGGTGAAGCCGTACTCGGAGATCATCCACTGGTAGTAGGAGGCAAAACCGTTGTCGCCGATCATGAGCGGCGCGGTTCCCGCCAGGCTCTCCCAGGTCTCGTACTTGCCGGGATGGGTGAGAATGACCTGCGGCTCCTTCTGGAACAGCGAGCTGACCACCACGACGGGGATGCCTTCGCGTCGCGCATAGAAGGCCTGCAGCATGTTGCCGCCCATGTGGAAGTCCATCTTGCCCGCCAGCATCAGCGCGCGGTTGTTGACCTGCGGCCCGCCCGGCACGATGGTCACGTTGAGCCCGCAGGCCTCATAGGTTCCATCCGCGACCGCCTGGTAGAAACCGCCGTGTTCGGCCTGGGCCAGCCAGTTGGTGCCGAAGGTCACGCTCTCCTGCGCGCTTGCCGCGCCTGCAACGAGCCCCATCAGCGCCGACGCCGCAACGCCGCATGCCGCCCGTGCGGCTCCCGTTTTCAAGAAATTCCCCATCGCGCTTTCCGCCTCCAAATAGCTGTTGCAATCGACCCAGCCCGCCGTTGACCGGCCGGCGCTTTATGATTGGCCACCTCCGCAGCGAAGGTGGCGGCAACGCTCGGGGGTCTCCCCCTCCTGCAAAAACCCGGCGCGCCGCTCCGCAAAAGACAAAGCAAGCGGCATGCCATGCGCCGGACCGGTCCGCCTCCCTCCGGCACGCCGGAACCCCGGCCCCAGCCGGCCCGGATTTCGGGCGGTTCCGGCGCATCGCGAAACCCGCGACGCTTCACACTAGCTCAGGTTCGCCGCACAAAAAAGCGCCATGCACTGACGCGAAAACACGCCTGAAAACAGACCGATTCGCGAAACGGGGGATTTCATCCCGCGCGCGCTTGCCTAGAGTGGGGGTCGATCGAGCGGCATGGAGACAGGACCGATGAAAACCGTCACGCCAGGGGAAATCGCCCCGCCCTTCGCCCGCTACAGCCACGCGGTGGAGATCCCGCCGGGCGCGCGCACGCTGGTGTGTTCCGGCCAGCTCGGCATCTCGCCGGAGCTGACTGTGCCGGACGGCGCGGAAGCGCAGACGGTGCTGTGCTTTGAAAACATCGGCGCCATCCTTCGCGCGGCCGGCATGGACTATGCCGACATCGTGCGCATCAACGCCTTTGTCACCGGCCGCGAGCATCTGGCCGGCTACATGAAGGCCCGCGACCGCTTCCCCGCCGCCCCGCCGCCGGCCTCCACATTGATGATCGTCTCGGGCTTTGCCCGGCCCGAATTCGTCGTGGAGATCGAGGTGATCGCGGCGCGCGCATGAGGACGCCGC
>PARB01000096.1 GCA_002709505.1 Paracoccaceae bacterium
ATTGCCGACCTCACCCGCGCGACACAGACACTGACCGGCAGCCTGACCATCGCCGCGCCGGATCTGTCCGAATTCTCCGCGCTTGCCCTCACCGAACTTGCGGGCCGTCTTTCCGGCCAGATCGACCTCACGCAGGAGGCCGGCCGCGCCACCGCGCATGTCCAGCTGACGGGAACGGAGATCTCCGCCGCCGGCACGCAAGTCGCCGGCCTTGACGCCGATCTGACCCTGCGCGACCTCTTCACCGCCCCAGCCCTTGCCGGCAAGGCACGTGCGACCGGCATTCTGACCGGCGGGACGCCCGTCGAGCAGGTCGACATCACCGCGAGCGGCACCGGCGACAACACGGAGTTTTCGCTGGACGCCCGCCTCGCCAAGGGCGCCGACGCCGACGGTGTGGCACTTGCCGGAACGCTCGCGACCGGCAACGACGGGCTGGATCTTCTCCTGAAGACGCTCGACGGGCGCTACCGGGGCATCAGGACCCAGCTGAGCGAGCCCGCCCGCATCGTCTCCTCCCCTGCCGGCACGCGCATCGAGCCGTTCTCGCTGCGCCTTGGCGACGGGCGCCTCACGCTTGCCGGGACGGTGGGCGACACGCTCGACGTGAAAGCCGACATCACCTCCGTGCCTCTGGCGCTGGCCAATGCGCTTGCGCCGGGCTTTGCCATCGCCGGCACGCTCAATGGTGCGGTCACCGTCACCGGTGCGACTTCCAATCCGGTTGCCAACTGGACGCTCAATGCGGGCGGGCTCTCCGCCGCGCCGCTGCGCGACAACGGACTGGCCGCCCTGTCGCTTGCCTCCACCGGACGCTATTCCGGCAACGGCCTGACGCAGACAACGCGGATCACCGGATCCGACGGGCTGTCGCTCGTCGCGGAAGGGCCGGTGACGCTTTCCGGCGCCGGGTCGCTCGACATCGGCGTCACCGGCAGCATCCCGCTCGCCGTCGTGCGCCAGCGGCTGATCCTTTCCGGCTTTTCGGCCACCGGCAGCCTTGCCGTCAGCGGTCGCATCGGCGGAACCCTGTCCGCCCCGACCTATGCGCTCGCGCTGCAGCCGAACGGCGTGGGCGCGACCCAGCTCGCCACCGGTTTCTCGCTACGCAACCTGACCGGCTCCATCGACGTCGCCAACACCGGCATCGCGATCAACGCATTGCGCGCCGACATCGCCGGAGGCGGCTCGCTAAGCGCCGGCGGGCGCATCGGCCTGGACAACGGCATGCCTGCGGATCTGCGCGTTCAGGTCCAGAACGGACGCTACACCGACGGGCAGATCGTTCAGGCGACGGTCACCGCCGACATCACGCTGACGGGTCCGCTTGCCAGCACGACCAGCGGCGCGCGCCTGGGCGGTTCGGTCACCATCGAACGGGCCGACATCAGCATTCCGAGCAGCCTGCCCGGCGCGATCGATCCGGTCGCCGTCACCCACAAGAACGCGCCGGCGGCGGTCGCTGCGCAGGACCGCGCCCTCCAGCGCGACGCCGGGGGCGGCAGCGAGGGCGGCGGCGCGCGTCCCATCGCGCTCGACATCACGGTAAATGCGCCCGGCCGGATCTTCGTGCGCGGCCGCGGTCTCGACGCGGAAATGGGCGGATCGCTCCGGCTTGTCGGCACGACCGCAAACCCGCAGGCCATCGGCTCCTTCTCGATGCGGCGGGGCCTTCTCAATGTGTTGTCGCGGCGGGTGGTGTTTTCCAAGGGCGATGTCGGCTTCACCGGCTCGCTGACGCCGCGGCTCGATTTCGCGGCGACCTCGCAGACAAGCGACGCCGCCGTCACCATCACGGTCAGGGGGCCGGCCAACGCACCGGAAATCGCCTTCACATCCGCGCCGGAACTTCCGCAGGACGAGGTGCTGGCCCGCTTCCTGTTCGACAAGAGCATGAGCGAGTTGAGCCCGACACAGATCGCGCAGCTTGGCGCCTCGGTGCTGACGCTTACCGGCGGCAGTGGCGAGGGACCGCTCGGCAGCCTGCGCCAGTCGCTCGGCCTCGACGCCATCGACGTGGAAACCGGCGGCGACGGCGGGCCGTCGCTCGCGGTGGGCAAATACCTGAGCGACAATATCTATCTGGGCGTGAAACAGGGCAGCGGTGCCGATTCCAGCCGCGTGACGGTGGACATCGACATCACCAAGTCCTTGAAATTGCGCGGCGAGGTCGGCGCCGATGGGGAATCGAAAGCCGGCATCTTCTTCGAACGCGAGTTCGGAAAGTAAGCCCGGCTACGCCGCGTCTTCCAGGAGCGCCAGGATTTCCCGGTGGAGCGGTGCTGCGATGGCGACCCCCTCGCGCGCGGCCCTGGCACGGCTTTCCAGCCGACGGCTTCCCGGCAGCCGCGCGCCCTCCTCCGCCTCGATGGCCGCGATCAGCGTGCCCATGCGCTCGCCGTAGACGCCGCCCGAGGCAAGATGCGGATCGATGACGATGACCGTCTGTCCGAGATCCGGCGGCCCGCCGTCGGCATTGAGCAGGCTCGTCGCCTCGAAGGCAAGGCAGGCGCCGGCAACAGCCGCCGCCATCACCTCCACCATCAGCGCGAGCGCCGCCCCCTTGGCCTCGCCGATCGGGATCATCGTTCCGGCCAGCGCTTCGGTCGGGTCGGTGGTCGGTTGGCCTTGCGCATCCAGCGCCCAGCCTTCCGGGATCGTCGTGCCGGCCTTTTGCGCGGCCATGATCTTTCCGCGTGCCGAGCGCGACAGGGCGAGATCGATCACCAGCGGCGGCGTGCCGGCGGCGATCGGCGCGGCGAAGGCGATCGGGTTGGTTCCATAAAGCGGCGCCGTGCCGCCCCAGGGCGCGATGGCCTTGGGCGTGTTGCCGAAGACGAAGGCGACCAGCCCCTTTTCCGCCAGCCGCTCGCAATGGGCGCCGGCCTGTCCGAAATGATGCGACCGACGGATCGCCGCCATCGCGATCCCGGCGTTCGCCGCCATCTCCGGCAGGGCGTCGATCGCGGCATCGAAGGCGGGAAAGGCGAAGCCGAACCCCGCATCGACGCGAAGGAGCGCCGGTGTGGGATGGGCCACCGCCGGCCGGGCATGGCCATCGACCTTGCCGCAGCGCGACTGGGCCGCATAGGACGGCAGCCGGGACAAACCGTGCCCGCCCTGCCCGTCGGCCTCGGCCGCGACCAGGGCGCGGGCGACGCTCGCGGCATTGTCCGGCGAGGTGTCGCAGGCGACCAGCACCTTGCGGACAAGCGCATCCGCCTGCTGGAGCGTCAGCCTTACCGGCTCTGTCATTGTCGCTGTCCTCACAGTTCACGCCGAATCGCGGCGCCCTTGCCGCACTTGGTCTCTCCGCACACCGTCCCCCATCGCCCGGCCGGTTTCAACGTCCGTGTCCGGAGATCCCTGCGCGCAGACCGCCCTTCGCCGCAGCAGCCGGGCGTTCGGGGCGGAGCTGGGGGTATCGCCGGAAGCACCATTGCTGGCGATCCATTGCCTGGCCTATGATCGGCGCACGAACGGCGGTTGAGTTGCAGCGGTCCTTCCGTGACAGGCAAGAGCGCATTCCAGCGGTGTTCCTTGCACGGGGTCATGCCATGGGACAGCGCTTGCTCGCCCGAGCGTTCGCACGCCGGCAACGGCGACGACGAAAAACGAAACGCCTCGATCGCACAGGGCCGGCAACTCTCGGCGCCGTCCACGCGTTTCTCCTGCGCTTTCGCCGCGCGGACGAACCGGCGGGATCCCGTGCGGCGGATCGAGAGTGACGACATGACGGTGCGCGGGCTCCCCCGGCGCCCCGCCCCTGGGAGGACTTCATGATCAACGAGCATCCGCTCTTCAAACAGGCCTGTTTCATCGGCGGGCTTTGGTCGCATGCCGACAGTGGAGAGACCATCGAGGTCACCAACCCGGCAACGGGCGCAACGCTTGGAACCGTGCCGCGCTGCGGCCGGGCGGAGACCGCGCGCGCCATCGAGACCGCCTATCTGGCGTTTCAGGACTGGAAGGCGACCACGGCGGAAGAACGCGGAACCCTGATGCACGCGCTCTGCGATGCGATCATGGAGAACCAGGATGCACTCGCCGAAATCCTGACCACCGAGATGGGCAAGCCGCTTGCCGAGGCCAAGGGCGAAATCGCGCTCGGCGTCAAATACGTGCGCTTCTTCGCCGAACAGGCCAAGCGCATCGACGGCGACATCATCCCTTCGCCCTGGCGCGGCAAGCGGATCCTCGTCACCAAGGAGCCGGTCGGCGTCACCGGCGCGATCACGCCCTGGAATTTTCCGCATTCGATGATCTCGCGCAAGCTCGGCGCGGCGCTTGCCGCCGGCTGCACCATGGTGATCAAGCCGGCGAGCCAGACGCCCTATTCCGCGCTTGCCATCGGCGCGCTTGCCGAAAAGGTCGGTTTTCCGCGCGGAGTGGTCAATGTGCTGACCGGATCGGCCGCCGAAATCGCCGCGGAGATGTGCGAGAACCCGCTCTTGCGCAAGATCACTTTCACCGGGTCCACGGAAGTCGGCAAACAGCTCGCCTCCAAGGCATCGGCCCACATGAAGAAGATCTCGATGGAGCTTGGCGGCAATGCCCCCTTCATCGTCTTCGACGACGCCGATCTGGATGCAGCGGTCGAGGGCGCCATGGCCTCGAAGTTCCGCAATTCCGGCCAGACCTGCGTCTGCGCCAACCGCATCTACGTGCAGGCCGGCGTCTATGACGCCTTTGCGGAGAAGCTCGCCACGGCGATTGAGGCCCTCAAGGTCGGCGACGGACTGGCCGAAGGCACGACCCAGGGACCGTTGATCGACCTGAAGGCCGTGGAAAAGGTCGAGGAACACATTCAGGACGCGGTGTCCAAAGGCGGGCGGATCGTCACCGGCGGCAAGCGCCACGCCAATGGCGGCAGCTTCTTCCAGCCGACACTCGTCGCCGATGTCACCTCGCAGATGAAGGTCGCGCGCGAAGAGACCTTCGGGCCGCTCGCTCCGCTGTTTCGCTTCGAGTCCGAGGACGAGGCGGTCGCCCATGCCAATGACACCGAATACGGACTGGCCTGCTATTTCTACACGCAGGATCTCGGGCGTGCGTTCCGGGTCATGGAAGCTCTGGAGTACGGCCTTGTCGGCGTCAACGAGGGCCTGATCACGACGGAAGTGGCCCCCTTCGGCGGCGTGAAGGACTCCGGCGTCGGCAACGAAGGCTCCAAATACGGTGTCGAGGACTATCTCAACATCAAATACGCCTGCATCGGCGGCCTGGGCCTTTAAGTCACCCCGAATGCCGACAGTGTCCCCGCGCGCCCGACCCCGGTTGCCCCCGCGGGGACGCGAAGCCCCGGTTATTCACACCACTGAGGCGACAGAGCACAGTCACCGCTTGACAGCGCGGGACAACTCCCTGAAAAGACGCAGCAAGGCCTCGTGGCGGAGTGGTTACGCAGCGGATTGCAAATCCGCCAAACGAATTTCCCAAGCTGTTGTTATTATTGATAAAATAACCGCTTTCGGCTGTCTAACTTTCCTGAATTTCCCGCAGAAAACCACCGAATTTCGTCCGAATTGTCTAACGGTTTTCGGTCAAGCCGGACACCACCATGACCACCACCCTCGCCACCATCGACGATTTCCGCCGGCACGGGCACACGCTCCTCGGCCACTGCGGCAATCCGCTTTGCGGCCGATGCCGATCGCTCGACCTGGACGCGCTCGCCGATCGGTACGGGGCGGATTACAGCATCATTGGAGAAAAGCGGATCCGCGCCGCGCTGGTGTGCTCCGCCTGCGGGCACCGTGGCGGGTCAATCACGATCCAAACGCCTGCGCGATAGCGACCAAGTGTATCAAATGGCCGAATATGAGCGACTTGCATTTCCAGTCCAGAAAACAACGGTAATAATGGAACGAGAGTGTAAGTTTGCTGCGATTGGGAAATGCCATGATAACGTCTATTAGAAAATTTTTCGGAAGAACGTTACTTTGGCTTTTTTTCAACATTGCAATGTTCGCGGTGCTTGTTGGAATTGATTTATATGATATCGCTATGCCCTTATGGTGGAACGATGTCGCGCCTTTAGCAACGAATATGCTCGCTGGTGGACTTGTTTCATTCTTTTTTTATTGGCTCGTCGTCTACGAACCAGAACGAAGAAAACGGCACCTTATCAAAACAAATCTTTCTAAAATGTACTCTAGGATAAAGGAAGGAATTCTGTATCAGATAGTTTTTGCAAGTCAAAAAGGCGGCAGAATAGATCTGGAATTTAGTCTAGATACAATAGATAGGCTGCTAACTGTTGAGGGTTTCAAAGATACCTTTTCAGGCGGACGGGAGGCCAATGAAGGATTTTATGCGTTTGAAAACCAAATGATGGACAATACGCGGGAGTTCCGAGAGATTGTTCTGTACCTTGATTTACTGGCGAGACAGATAGAATTTGTGCTGCACAATTACAATATGGATGACGAGCATCTTTTTGATTTCTTTAAGCGCCTTGAGTTGCTGCTACTCAGGCTCAGACACTCCACTCCCGGGTATGACGAATCCAAGCCACTATGCAGCTTTATTTATGAAATTTTCGCAGGATGGAACCCGATAGAAGGGTACATGGGCTACGATCTCATCGATAAAATGATTACCGATATCTAAGCTTGGCGCCGCCTCGCTTCGTTTGAAGAAAACGCCCTGTCACTCCCGTGCCTTCTCGATCGCCAGCCGCATACGCCCCACCTCGGCCACCAGGTGCCGCACGTCGGACTGCATGCTGGATACTGCCGTCATCAGCTCGAGCCGCTGATCGCGCAGCCTTGTGATCTCCGCCGAGGTCTCGCGCTTGAACAGCAGCAGATCGGCGCGCGTCTCCTCGATGCGCCGGTCGTGCTCCGCCTGCGTCGCGCGCATCGTCGACCAGCCGGCGGCGATGGTCACGATCATGGCGAGCACGGTAAGGATGTTGCCGACCGAAATATCCGGCCGGATCATTCGGCGCGCGCTGGTCTTCGCCTCGTCCATCGTCATCGCGCACGCTCCCCATGCAGCCGGCACTACGGCCCGGTCCAGACCAGCGCGCTGCACAATCCTGCCACCGTGATGTCGATCTTGCGCTGGTCCCGCTCACTCGCGCCGCGCGCGCCGATCCGCAGCAAGCCCTTAGAAAGCGGTCACGGTCTTGCCTTCTTGGACTTCCTAGTCGAGACGGGATAGCTGAACGCAAGGAAGAAGTGGGACACGTTGATCGTGCCATGGGCTGGCGTCAACGCAGCCTCTCGCTCGTGCTCAGTATCGAAATCGGCGGAAATGAACATGGTTGAGGGACGGGTGAATGGCTCCCCAGAGGCTGTCGGTCGAAGCCTGAGGTCGGCCGCAAGCGCAGCATCGCCGAGCGCCTTACGGATTGGCGGCACGACCTCGTGCTCGGGGTCGAGTAGGACGCCGACCATGGCGGCGACCGACTGCCGGCGGCTGTAGATGCCGGTCACGAAGCGCCCCAGCCCTTTGTCTCGCAAATAATGATCGCGATGGCGCTTTTGCCGCCCCAAACGCTTGAATTCAAAAACAAGTTGCATGTCCTGATTTTGATCCATCCACCCGTAGCAGATGTCGGTTCGACGCTCCTCTACCATCTCACCTGTAGTCGGATCGAGATCGCCTATGATGTCTTCCGCAGACCACATGCCCAGCAACCCGCGCTGTGGCGCGACAACATTTTCAATATAGATCTTCAAGCGCTTAGTGAGGGCGCCTTCCTTTGTTGTCTCGTTGAACTCGCGAAGGGGGCGTGCAGCGAGTTCAGTCCAGGCTTGGCGGAGCGCCTCGACGGCTTCGGTAGCGGGCTGGATCGGGAAGGCGGTGCGCCAGTCGTCGGTCGAGGTCACGCACTGACCTCGAGCTTCTCGCGTGAAGCGCGTGCTTGCACCCTCCGTACGATCTGCTCGGCATCGCGCATTGCCTGACGGATCGTCCAGCTACGCTGCGTGAGCGGCCGCACGAGATAAAGAGCCCCGTCGATCCATAGATGGGCGTCTGGAACCAGCGTCAGAACGTCTCCCGAAGGGATTGCACGAAGCCCCGCGGCTCGCAACTGTGCCAAGGTTTGCTGCACGAGCTCATCGCTCACATCAGTATCGATAATGGGCGCTTCCGTGCGGTCCTGATCGTATGTAACCCTAACAATGCCGGACGGTCCTGCACGCTCGGGATCGCTGGCGACAACATCGACAAGAAACCGGCCATGGCCGTTGGTGCGATTACGCCACGAAGTCAGGGATTCGGCTAGGGTTTGAGCGTAGATCTTAAAGTCGCCGGCATCGGCGACATGCTGTGCTGGCGTGTCCAGGCTCTTAAAGCTCCGGGGCCGTATCGAGGGCATCAGGACCTCGACCGTCTCGCGGATCAGCTTCCGCTCGGGATCGGTCAGATCGAAGTAGTCGAACACCGCATCGTCGAGATGGTCCCGAATCTGACCATACCGTGGACCCTGCTCGAGTTCCGGCAGCTTTCGCAATGTGTCGAGGTGCTCTCCGACCCTCGCAAGGACAGTTCGCGCCGTCTCGACGTTTGGGGCGCTCTCCGGCGAGAAGAAAGGGAACGTCTCGACGTCGGTCAAGTGAACGCCGTTCCGTTCGCACAGCATCTTCCAGCCGCGCATCATCAGGAAATAACGCGCGAGAGTGGATCGCAGGTAGACGGCAGCGAACTGGAGGAGCCTGGCGTCGTCCTTCGCCTTCGACGCGATCACGCCCACGCTATGCGTGAAGCTGGCAGGGCCGTCATAGTAGACGGCCCGAATGTTCTGTTCCTCCTTGGAAAAGCCGTCGGGAAATAGGACTCTTGGGCCATCAAACACTGCCAAAACAGCGTCATTCAGGCCGACCACGGTAGAGTGGTTGACAGGCCACGACCTCAGGAGATCGGGGTGCAAGACCGGGGAGCCAGCGCTCAACGCTTTGACTGGTACGAAGGGCCGGTCACGAAGTGGGGCCGAGTTGACCGCCTCTCGGCTTTTATCCTTAAGGTGGATGCCTTTGCGATAGACCCAACGCCGCTCGTTGCGTGGACCTTTCCAGAAGTCGGCGAAGGTCCCCCGAAGCGACAAGCGCGTCCAAATCGCTAGGTCTCTGGCATCCCCCCACATGTTGGTGACGAGGAGCTGCGGGTCTTCGGCGACCGATCGTGTCTGCAGGATATGACGGTCGGCCGACTGCATGGTGAGCCGGCCGAGCGCGAGGCTCAGATCGGCTTTCGGCACTAGGTAGTCGAACGTCTCGCGGAAGGGGATCTGTCGTGGCAACGCCAACTCGCGCCGTTTGCCGAGGAAGACGTGGCAGGTGTTCTCCGACTTGGGAAAGAGAAGGCCTTGAAGATCGCCGAAGTTGATCAGCCGGAGCGGCTGAACCCGCTCGAGAAGATATGATACGAAGCTCGCGCTGGAGCCACCGAGGAATTGTCCGATCGGAAGGATGAGGCAAGTTCGGCCGCCCTCCTCCAAGAAGTCGAGAGCTCGGAGCGCATACGCGCCGGCGATTTGGCGCCGGACGAATGGTGCGCCGGCTACCTTGGCCCAGGTGTCGGCAGAGGTCTCGGATTGACCTTCCGGCTCCGCCCAAGGCGGATTGGAGATGATGAGCGAGAAGCGCTTGCCTGCGAAGCCATGGCTCTTGCGGAAGAAGTCGCCGTGCTCCCGGCCGTGCGCGAGATTACTGTTCTGAAGCGGCGGCAGCTTCGCACCCTCCCGATCCTGCGCCTCCAGGATGTCGGCTGGATCAAGCCCTTCGAGGAGCGACAGATAAAGGCTGAACGCGGTGACACGGCATGCCATGAAGTTGATGTCGCCACCGAAAATGCGGCGCTTCAGCAACTCGCCGCGCTCGGTGAAGGAGAGGGGATGACCTTCCCGGGCCTCCGAGAGCGCGATTAATCGGCGGTAAGCGGTCGTGAGGAGGATCCCGGATCCGCACGCGCCATCGAAGATCGTCTCCTCGAGAGGGTTGTCGGAGGTCACGAAGGCCTGATCGACAGCGAGCATCGCGAGATTGCGAGGCGTGTAGTACGCGCCTTCCTTGACCTGTTGCTCAGGCGTCAGGAACTTCTCGTAAAGGCCCGAGAGCAGCTCGACCGGAATGTAGCTGAAGTCGTAGTTCCAAAAGTCGCCTTGCCCAGTTTCCATGTCAGTTCGGCGGAGAAACTGGTTGAGGATATCGAAGCCGTCGGTAGAAAGCGCCGCCCAAGGATCGTGACGATCGTCGCCGAGAAAGTCGCCGTTAAAGTCTGCGCGCAGCCGGTCGATGAGCGTCCGAACGCCGTCTCGGTCGCTTGAGGCGACGAGCTCGTGGAGCTGCGAGACCGAGCGCCGCTCCCGATAGGTCGGCCCGACAATCTCCCGATGCTCGAGGTATGATACGAACAGCACTTGCCCCATCAGGAGTTCGGCCAAGCGACGGCGATCTTTCTGGTGCGCGCGGTCGAGGCCTTCAGCAGTCAGATTCTTGACGGTTGTAGACAGGTTTAACAAGAGCTTGCGGTCGACGCGAGCCTTGAGCTCGAACCACTTGGGTACTCGGCGCGACAGGTTCGCAGTGGCTACGTCCAGGGCTGAGAAGGGCCCGTCGGGGCGGGCTGCGCTCAACCGAAGATGTTCGCCGGCCTTTTTGAGTTTTCGGGCGGGAAGCGCGAGCGCTTCGTCGCCGCGCACCTCGATGACCACACTCGCGAGGTTCTGATTCCAAATGCGCTTACGGGCATCATCTAGCCCTTTGGGATCGAGGAGCTGTCCATCCTCACCGACAAAGACAACCGTAGGAACTCCTTCGACGTCGAACACCGCTTGGGCCCGAACGCCCCCGTCCGGCTTCAATAGGGCTTTGATTTCGAGCGCATAGGGATGAGTATCCGGGACTTCTTCGCCTCGGACATGGAGCAGGCCCGGCTCGGCCGTGTAACCGAGTCGCTTAAGCCATCCCTGTACCACCGCGGGGATCACGACCACACCCTCCATGCTGCCCCTAAAGAGAACAAAGCGTAAACAAAAATGCCCGATGACGACTTGACTCGCAACCTGAAGGGAGATGCGGACGCGGTCATGCGGTATGCCGGTGTTTTGGATGCACAGTAGTTCCGGACGATGCCGTCGCTGCTGTTCGATCGTGTATCACCGGCAGCGAGAAGAGGTCCATCTGTCCCTGCGACGATTCGGCATCGGGTAGCGCGAAGCCGTCACGCAGCACGCGCAGGTGAGGATCGAGATGGATGACCAGCGCATCCTCTTCAGGCGAGCCATCGGTTGGATCGAGAAATACCCAGTCCCGCCTGCCGTAAAGCGCAAGTCGCTGGCCCCACAGCGCGATAAAGGACTTTGATCGTAGCGCTTTACGCAGTTTGTCCAAGGATGCCTTGTGAGCTTGGAGCTCTAAGCTAAACTGGTCGCGTAGAAGAACTGCGATCCGGAGAACGAGGATCGTCTGCCAAGTGAATTGGGCAGGGGAGCCCTTGCCCTTTGGACGGATGTCTGCCGGAACGAGCGCACGGCGACTCGTCCACTCGCGAAGCTTGTCCGTCGAGAGCTCGGTTAAATGACAGGCCAGACGCGTGGGAACAGAGCGCAGAGACTATCTCCTCAAACCAGGTACGTCGCCCAATCTTGTGGCAAGAACGGGTATCATACCCTTTCTTTTGCGTAAACGAACAACCGACTCTGTCCACTGGACACCGACCTCGCAATCGCGGCCCGCCCCCTCCACCATCAGTTCACCCGGTCACCACCTCCCACGCCCCTCGTCAGCGCCTGGTCGATCCGTCTGTTTAGCTCCACCTGCCCCTGCCGAATGTCGACTAGCAGCTCGCGCAGTGCGTCATAGGCCCGGTCGTGGTCGTCGCGTCGAACATACTCGTCCCGCACCCGGTTGACCCGCTCGTGCAGCCGGTCGTCACCCTCCCGCGCATGCCTGATGGCATCTTCATCTCCCTTGCGGATGGTGGCGAGCATGTGCCTGTCACGCATAAGCAGTCCGCCGATCACAGTGATGACGCCAAGGGCAACGGTTACGATCCACTTGAGATCTTCCCCCATCACCACCCACCCCTGCTCTTTGCTGCGTCGTACCGGGCGCACTCCGACCGGGTCCACACGCCGGCACCGCACAGCCCGGCCGCCGTGGCGTCGATCTTGTTCTGATCCCGCGCCGTCGCGCCGCGCGCGCCGATCAGATCAGTGCCGACCACGCCGCGCACGGTTTCACGGATCTCGGCTTTCGCACCGACCGTGCCCGTGGTCGAACACCCCGCCGTCACGAAGACAGCGCCAGAAAGCATCGCGGCCATCGCGAGCCGCGCCGGTGAGATCATCCATTGCATCGCGCGTCTCCTGTTCCGCCTTCTCGACCGCTTCATTTCCCGCCCGCCATTCGACGACCTCGACATAGCCCCACAGCGCCAGCATCCCGGCGAGCACCAGCGCCGGCCACCGGAGCGCCGGCACCTTCCAGACCGTCACCAGGACCGTCAGCAGCGCGCTCACGTCCAGCCCTCGAACCACCGCCGCACCGACGCCGGCAGGCTGTCCCAGATCCGGCCGCGGTTCGCCCAGGCGAGATAGGTGAGCAGGATCACAACCCCGGTCGTGCCGAGCGCATAGAGGATGGTCGTCCAGTCGATCCCGACGGTCTCTTCCAGCGCGACGCCCGCAGCGCCAACGCCACCAACAACGCCCGTGCCGCCCTTGGCCGCCGTCTTGCGCTCCAGTGCACGCTTTGCCGTGGCGCGCGTGGCCGGGCCGAAGATGCCGTCAACGACCAGCGGCGGGTGATTGGCCTCCTGGAACCGACGCGTCGCCACCTCAAAAGGCCAACGGTCGAGGTCATACCCCAGCCGGCGCAGCAGCTCCGCATCCTCATGCGCCTGGTCGATGGAATCGGTCTTGCCGAGATCGCGCGGCGCCTTGCCGACGCCGATGTACTCGCCGGTCTCGAGCAGATGCGCCTCCTCCCGGCGCCGGCGCACCAGCCCGGGCAGACGTCGGCCGCCGGCCGTGTTGTAGTTGTCGCGCAGGATCGCGGCGGCGCGCGGCACGTTGCCGGCCTTCAGTGCCTGCGCCCACCGCCATTTGAGCGCGCCGGGGCCGAGATTGTAGGCAACCGAACAGGCCGCATCGTACTGGTGCTGCGGCAGCGGGCCGAATTCGCGCGTCACTGCCGCGCCGTATTCCTCGGCGATCAGCGCGCGCAGCACCTGCGCCGCGCCGTCCTTCGTGATCCGGTCCCCCATGCGCAGATCGCGGTTGTAGCGGGCGCGCCACTAGGCGGCGAAGACTTGGCTGCGCATGGTGAAGCCATAGCCGATGGTGAGCACGCCGACCGGATCCCGGTAGGCGCTGGACACAAAGCCCTCATGCCCGGCGATGAACGCCAGACCCTTTTCGCTGATGTTCATTGGAACGCCCTTTCGTCAGGCACAAAAAAAGCCGCCCTCTGGCAGCTCGTCGTGGTCGGTGATGGTCGGTGAGATCAGCGCGCGGACTTCGCCTTGCCGGCCACCGGCTTGTCGGACACCTCGCCCCGCGCCGCGGCAAGTTCGGCTTCGAGCGCAGCGACTTTCTTCTTCAGCTCGTCCCGCGCCTTTTCCGCCATCGCCTTTTGCGCTTCCGACACGGCGAGCGCGCCGACATGGTTCTGTGCCCGCGCGGCCAAGATCTCGGCGATCCGCAGCCCCTCGCGATGCGCGCCCTGAATATAGAGGGATTGCATGTCTGTCTGTTTCGGTTCGGTCATTGTCTGTCCTTTGCGTAGGTCGGGGTGTCTTGTCAGGCCCAGGGCGCGGCTTTTGCCACGACGGGCGGGTTGATCTTCGCCGCGATGCGATCCGTGACGATGGCTTTTTGCTCGTCAATGCCGATCTCACCGGCGATCCACGCGAGCACGTCCGCTTCGGTGAGATCCTGAAACGGCGTGAAGCTCGCCGGGTCCGGAGCCTCCATCGTTGCGCTGCCATAAACCTCGGCGGATACGCCGTTGGCGTCCTCGCCGCGCAGCCGCCAATGGACGACGTGCACGACGTCGGTCAGCCCCTCCACAGAGGGTTTCGTGTCAAGGGAGGGAAAGCTCCATGTGTATGTGATCATTGCGACCTCCTTAGGCGGCGACTTTCAGCGTGCCGCCGTCGTTCCAAATGTCGCCGGTCGACAGGCCGGCAGAGCTTGTCGGCAAGTCAACGACGCGAAGCTTCGACCCGCCGGCGACGGTCGTTCCAATCAAGATTGCAGGAGCCGTGATCGTGTCGAGCGCCTCCAGGACGCGCGTGGTGATGATCTTCATGCCGGATGCCGGCGACAACCGAATGTTGCCGTGGTCCGCTGTGAAGTAAGCATCCGGGTTGCTGCCGGAGCCTTGCCCGACGTAGCAGAGACGCTCGTAAGCGCCATCGACACTCGAAGACCAGCCGAGTTCAAAATATGGGTTCGCCCCATTTCTGTCGGCAGCCCCGGCATCGACCAGCTTCAGGATCGATCCGCCCAAGCCGCTTTGGACGCGCAGGCGGGTGTCGACAAAATCCAGCTTGTAGTCCGAGCCGTCGACAACGAGGGTGCCGGTGATATCAACACCGGCGCTGTCGATGCGCATCGCATCTGTGCCGTTGATCGCAAACCGATGATACCCGGCCGCCCCCGAAACCACTTGGTAGAGGTCGGTTCCAGCCCCGTCCTCGATCATGAAACCGTAGTTGTTGGCGTTGCTAACGTTGGCTTTCAAGATGTACCCGTTCGACCCATCAGGAGAGTCCATGCGAATAACAGATGTTGCTCCGCCCCGGATATGAAGCGAAGTACTAGGCGAACTTGTCCCGATCCCCAGCCCTGTTGGTGTGATCCGGACGTTCTCCCCTGTGGTGCTGAATGAAATATACCCGGGCGCGCTGATCTTGGTGGCAGCGCCAACGACATTCCCTGCGGCGATCACCGCTTCGCCAGGCGTTGAAGCATGCTCGTTGCCGCACAGATACGCGTAGGCACCTCGCGAAGTCGAAAAGGCCCCGCCGGCCAGCAGCGCCAGTCGAGCGGTGTCCGCGCCGTCGGAAGTCGCGGCATACATGCGCCAGTCGACATCTGAATAGACAAGATCTCCCGACATCGAGGCCGACGTGAAAGCCGCCGGTCCTGAAAAGGTCGACTGCCCCGTGAACGTCGTGTCCGCGAAACTCGCCCCGTCGAGCGCCAGCCCGGCGATCTCCACCGCGCCGGTCGTCCCGTCAATGCGAAGTCGGTCGACGAAATTCAGCTCGCTGCCGTCCGTCGACCACTGCAGGACGAAGTCATCGTCACCGGCCAGCATCCCATACCGCCACCGCTCCGCCCCGCCCTGGCGAAGCCGCGACAGCGCCGCGTCGCTCCCCGCATCCCGGTCGAGCGTGAGAAGCTTCGACCCGCCCACCGGCGAAAGCATGCCGGAATAGGCGTCGAGCAGATCGGAGACCTTGGTCAGGATCTCGGCTTCGGTGGCCATGGCAAAACCTCACAAAAAAGCCCGCGAGAAGCGGGCAGGACAGGCGAACGGGGGCGATCTGAGGATAACTACTTTGAGATCTGATTGACGACGATCTGGCAGTCGCTGACAGTCGAATTTCCTGTTCCACTGACCAACCACGTTGCATTTGCGCGAAAATGAATTATTTCTTCATCAGCGATACCGAGATAAAGCAATATTCTATATTTTTGTCCGGCAACAAAACCTGACGGATTCCCGATTTGATCTGCCGACGCGTAATAATATCCGCCACTTGTCTCATAGCGATACATGATATAGGCAATAAAATTGCGGCACGTAGCGCCGGCTGTAAATTCCAGGTGCACGGTGTAGGGCTTTTTTAGGAGCATTCCGGTAGCGGTGTACGTCTGCAGGGTCGGATAGGCTGAAAACTCCGCGACAGCCGTACCGCCATTCGGTGTGCCGTTGTCGGTGATCGTTACCGTGCCGCTGGCGGCGCTTTCTCGGATGGGGGTAACGGCGGCATCGTCGAGAAAGTCTGCATCGATTTTCGTACCGCCGACCGTCAATTGATCGGTGGAGATCGTTGCCGACGTGATGTTGGTTGCGAAAAGGCTGTAGAAATAGGCCTCAAGGCCCGTGATTTTGTCGGTCGTCAGATCCGGGATGATCGCGGACTTGAACAGCGCCTGCCCCTCTTCGAACAGCGCCGTGACCGTCGTCCCGTCGGTGACGACGAACTGATCCACATTGAACACCGCCCGCGACCCCAGCCCACCCGACAGGATCTGCAACGCAAGCCCGGCCGTCTGCCAGTTCGGCGAGCCTTCGGTGCCCGCATTGAGCGCGACCACGAATTCCGAAGACACGTCCCCCGGCAGCGGCCCGACGGTGGCCTGCAGGCGATAAAACCCGCCCGCCGAGACATCCCCCACCTGCGCCTGCACGCCGGTGATCGACGTGGACTGAGCCGTGATTGCACCCTCGGCACTGGTCACTCTGGTATCGAGGCCACTGATCGCCGTGGCGTTGCCGCTGATCCCGGCTTCGGCGGCGGTAAGATCCGCCTGCAACTCCAGAAACGCTGCCACTCGAGCGGTCTCTTCATCGGCGATCAGCACGCGGGTTTCCTCAATGGATGCCCGTGCCGCATCCGTCTCGCGGATCCACAGATCCGACTCCCGACCGCGCCAGTCTTCCTCGGTCGCAATCCGGTTCAGCTGCGCGAGGATCGAGGTGTTGAGGTCGGAGATCGTGTCCCCGGCGGATTTCACCGTGTCGGTGGCGGCGTCGAAAAGCTCCGTCGCGCGGATCGGCGCGTTCGTCGGGAACCTCACCTCTTCCGGCGCGGCGGCCACCAGTTCCACCCGCCATGGCCCGGGCAGGTCTCCAACCGCCTGCATGCGCACGTAAAACGCCTCGCGCCGCACCGAGGCCGAAAAGGCCGGGACAGCGCCTTCATAGACCGGCGTCCAACTGTTTCCGTCATAGGAGACCTGCGCCCGGAAACTCACCGCCCCGGCGGGATGCCGCGCGGAGACCGTGACCAGCGATTCCGTCACGCTGATCTCGCGATGCACGCTCATGGCCGTGATCGCCGGCGCGCCGGCCGATGGCGGCAGGAACCCGGGCTGCGGCGCGGCGGGAACGCTCAATCCCTGATCCGCCGCATGCACGGCCGGATCGTCGATCACCAGTTCGATCTGAGCGCCGGTCCCGTCCGGCACCATGTTGACCAAGATCCCGCGAAACGCGTAGTCGGTCCCCTCGCCAAGAAGATAGGTCGGTGCCTCGTCGCCATCGTCGACCAGATGCGGCTCCAGCGCCCCGAACTCCGCCTCCGCCGCGGCGCGGTCCGTTGCATCGAGCGTCACGACGGCGGAACCGGGCGTCCAGGTGATCTTGCACGGCCCCCACTCGCCGCCGTCCTTTCGCCTGATCCGCAGATAGGTGTTGCCGGGATCGGTCGACGGTTCCTTCGAAAGTGTGAGATCGTCGCCGGAGATCCCGCGCACCACGCCCGCCTCGCCCCAGGTCTGCGGCATTTCCGACTGGACCAGCACCACGTCGCCGCGCTTGAGCAGCCGGCCCTCCAGTTCGGCCCGGAACGTCGCCTTGGTCCGCCGAAAGAAGTTGTCC
>PARB01000097.1 GCA_002709505.1 Paracoccaceae bacterium
CGCCGACATTGCCGAAACCCTCGGGATTGCCGACTGGCGCGCCGGCCTGACGCCGAAGGACAAGATCGCCCGCCTGGAGGCGCTCGCCGCCGAGGGGCACAAGGTGCTGATGGTCGGCGACGGGCTGAACGACGCGCCGGCGCTGGCCGCCGCCCATGTCTCGCTGTCGCCGGTCACGGCCGTGCATGTCGCCCAGGCGGCGGCCGACGCGGTCTTCCTCGGCGACCGTCTGTCGCCGGTCTGCGACGCGCTGGCGTTGTCGCGCCGGGCGCATGCGGCGATGATGCAGAACCTGTGGTTCTCCACGCTCTACAATTTCGTCGCCGTGCCCTTCGCGGTCGCCGGTTTCGTGACGCCGCTGATTGCGGCGCTCGCCATGTCGCTGTCGTCGGTGGTGGTCACGCTCAATGCGCTTCGCCTGCGTCTTGGCGCGCAGAGCGTCGGTGGCGCCGCCGTTTCCTCTCGCCAGGAAGAGAGCTGATGGACGTCCTGATCTATCTCATTCCGGTGGCCCTGGTGCTCGGGCTGCTCGGCCTTGCCGGCTTCCTGTGGTCGCTCAAGGCCGGGCAATACGACGACCTGGAGGGCGCCAAGTATCGCATCCTGCAGGACGACGATCTGCCGGATGGCGACGCGCCGAAAACGCCGGGCAAGGATCGGGCCGCCGGACGCTGACGGCGTTTTTCCGGTTGTGGCGCCGGGATAACCGTTATTTCAGATTTCGCATGTCATAAGGGGGCGGACTGGAGGTTTCTGCGTGTCGCTAGATCTTGCATCCCTGACGTTTCTTCTCGTCGAAGACAGTGCGTATATGCGCACGATCCTGCGCACCATGCTGCAGGGGTTCGGCGCGCGTCGCATCGTCGAGGCGGAGGACGGCGCGTCCGGGCTCGAGGCGATGGAACGCGCGAATCCGGATATCCTGATCCTCGACTGGGTCATGCCGATCCTCGACGGCGCCGACATGGTCCGCATGATCCGCAATCCCCACAATCCCTTCGCCTATATCCCGATCATCATGGTCACGGGCCACACCGAGCGCAGCCGGATCATCGAGGCGCGCCGGCTCGGCGTGCACGAGCTCCTGTCCAAGCCGATTTCCGCCAAGGCGCTCTATCAGCGGGTCAATTCGGTGATCATGCAGCCGCGCGACTTCGTCAAGACGCCGAGCTACTTCGGCCCCGCGCCGCGCGAGATCCGCAACCGCCAGAAGATCTGGCAGAGCATGGAAAACGGGGAAGGCGGGCAGGCGGCCTGACGGGCCTGCGTCCTGAACTACCGTGTGAACTCTGGGGAACTTCGCGCCCGGCTTTCTGCAATTGCGGACAGCAAGTCGTTCTTGTTGTCGACGAGATCGGCAAGGGTCACCCGCGACAGCGCCGCGAAGAACGCCTCCAGGGCGCCGTCCAGCGCGCTGCGCAGCTGGCAGGCGGTGTAGAAGGTGCAGCGCGCGGCGCAGTCCTTCTCGTGGCATTCCGTAAGGAAAAAGTCCGGCTCTATAAGTTTGACAATGGAAGAAATGCGAATTTCAGCCGGATCCCGATCCAGCGCGACCCCGCCACTGCGTCCCACCGTCGATCTTATGTAGCCGGTCTTGCGCAGCTTCTGCACAGCCGCGACGACCTGTGAGCGATGACTTGCGCTTTTCTCGACGATTTCATCGATTGGCACAATTCGGTCGCTATGAATAGCCAAGTACATAAGCGTTCGAACCGCGATGTCGGTCCGGTTCGTAAGGCGCATATCTGTTCCCTTTTTGGTATTTTCACGTTTTTTTGAATCCTAAAGTAATACAAAGGAGAAATCAATTTCCATGAAAAATCATATATCTAAGAAGTGCATTTTGCATCTGCGTAAAAACAATTGAGTATTTCAAAAATACTTGAACAACAACGGAATGTGATCTAGGACGATTATTAGATAGAGAAAAGTGAATTTAGGGTCGGAGGGGCAGCATGCAGGCCGAAAACTGGGCGAAGATCCATGACCTGGCTGAATTCATCGAACTCTCGAGTGCCGACCTGGACAATATCAGGCATGCATGGCGGATCTTGTCGCCGCTAATTCCTTCAATCCTCAACGAATTCTATGACAACCGGATCATGTCCGATGAGAAGTGGCGGCTGAAGGAGATCGATGTCGAGGGCCTCAAGGGCAAGCAGGAGAGCTATTGGGCGCTGCTGTTTTCAGGCGTGCTGGATGACGTCTACCGCTCGCATGCGCGATCGATCGCGGTGAAGCATCACCGCTACGGGGTGACGATGACCGACTACATCGCCTCCTACGGATGGTTTCTCAATGCCTTCGAGAAAAGGCTGCAGTCCGCGGTCCTGCCGGCGGCCGAACGCGCGTCGATGATGGCATCGATCCGGCGGATGGTGTTTCTCGACATGACGATCGCGGCCTCGACCTACTACATCGTCTATATCGACTGATACCAGCGCCGCCTTGCGCAAGCCCGCCATGGGGTGGCACTTGCGTCGCGGGCAGGGGGGGCGACCGGTCCGCGCGCCGGCCCGGCAGACTATTGCGAGCGCGGCCGGGCGGCGGCCTTGCGTTTGCGCAGATTGGCGCGAAGCGCGGCGGCAAGCCGCTCCTCGCGGGTGTCCCGGGGCGTCGCCGGTGCGGCGGGTGTGCTCTCCCGCGCGGAGGAATCCGCCGGACGCGATGCGTCGTCCGATGCCGCGCTGCGGTCGGTGCCGGTGGGCGCTGCCTCGAAGGCCGAGTGGTCCGCGCCGGTCGGGCGCTTCGGTCTCTTGTCGGATGTGCTCATGCCTGAGGTGCTCCTGGCGCCTGAACGTTGCGGTGCGCGGATCCGGCGAGGCCGGCCGGAGGCGGTTTCGCGCCACAAGAAGCACCGCCTGCCCGTGGCCGCGACATCGACAGCATGTGCCGGAAACAGCGGCCCGGCGCAAGCCCGCCGGCGCAAGGGCAGTTCGTCTTGCGGAGGTCTTTACCGGGGCTGTGCCGTCTCCGGGTGGCATGAAACTGCGCCCGGACTCCGGCCGATGTCCACGCCTCGGCGTCCATGCGTCCGGTCGCGCGGCGAGGCCGCGTTTTCGGCTGCGCAGCCTGCGACAAATTCCGGGCGGGAGCTGCGCGAGCCGCGGCCCAGGCGCCTGCGCAAACCGACGCGAATGCGCGCGCCGCGAAAATCCCGATTTCCCACAGAAGCCGCGTCAAACCGGCTTGACTGCTAGGTTCTTTGCACTTACACCCGCGTCCATCGCTGCCGTAGCTCAGGGGTAGAGCACTCCCTTGGTAAGGGAGAGGTCGAGAGTTCAAATCTCTCCGGCAGCACCAGTTTCTCCCGCGACATATTTTCCCCCTTACTTTTTAAACAGCTCGCGCTTTTTGCGTTCGAAAAGCCGTGCTGTCGCGCGCAAGAACAAATGGCCCTGCGCGCAAGATCAAATGGCAACCGATATTGATCGCGCTAGCACTAGGTTCAAGCTGGTTTAGGGTCACCCTCGTCAGCTGGCGTAAGGAATGCCTGCCCAAATTCTTCGAAGCCAGGCTCAGATAAAGCGCCTGATCCGCTTCGCGTGAGATGTTTTTGCGCTTCCTGCGCGACGGCTACGAAATCTGTGACTTTGGATGCGAGATCGCGAGCAGGTTAGCGCCGGGACGAGCCGGGGGTGTGCACCGGCGTTGTTTTGGTGTCCTTCCCATCGTGTCGAGCTCACAATTGCCACAATCGCCGCCTACCGACAGCCGGGTGGAGACGGTGTCTAGAGGGACCATGCGCGAATCGAGAACCATGATCGGGAAAGCCGTCGTGAGGGTTGCAAGCCTTCTCGTTGTGCTTCTCTTGGCGATCGGTCCGTATTCCGTGTCCGCTGGCGCGTCCTATTTTTTCGATCATTCGTCCGAACATACGCATGTCCAGGTCGATCAGGCCGGATGTGCTGACGTCTGTACCGGCGATTACGACGCCGCGGCCGACGAGAGCGAGCCTTCGCACTCTTCCTCTGCTTTCACGGACGGAACATGTGACCCGCTTTGCGTCGGGTCGCTTCTCTTTTCTCCGAACAGCGGCGTTGGCTTCGTGACAACCGTGTCAAAGCACGGCGCAGCCCTGACCGAGCGCCTTTACGGTGACGAGTGGGCGTCCCTGCACCGGCCGCCAAACGCCTGAACTGAGTTCAGCCAGCCTGACTGGCCTTATTCCTCGACCGCACGGGTCCGGGGACGAACGAATTCAGTATCAGGAAATCTTCCATGAAATTGACCATTGCTGTGGTCGCCCTCTCGCTTGTGGCAAGCGGTTGCGCGTCCACCTTGCCGCCCGAAGTGACGGCAGCCAGATCGCCCGCGTCTGCCTATCGCGCGGCACCGCTCCCCCACCAGAATCCGCTCGCCGACTACACCAGGCGGGTTGCCGTCGAACCGAAGCCCTGGCGCGGTTTGAATGATGCGCAGGCGCCGGGAGGGAAGTCATGAGCCGGTCCCTCCGCACCGCGATGACCGCCATTGTCCTGCCCGTGTTCCTGGGTGGCTGTGCGGTGACCGCGAAGGAAGCCTTCTACAGCGACAGCTTCGCGGGCTTCTCGACGGTTCAGTCGAAGACGCAAGCTGCAACCGGAAAACAGTCGGTATGGGTCCAGAACCAGCAGACCGCCGAAGCCGTTGCAAAACAGGTCCACGACCTGGTTCACGAAAAGACGATCGACGCGGACACGGCCGTCCAGGTCGCGCTCGTCAACAACAAGGGCCTGCAGGCGGCCTACGCCGATCTTGGACTGTCGGCAGCCGAGGTCTGGCAGGAAACGAAACTCGAGAACCCGGTCGTTTCCATCGGCGTTGTTGGAATTGGCACGCCGGAAGTCGCGGCCTTTCGAGCCATAGAAGGGATGGTGGTCAACAATATCTTCGCCCTGATCACCCGCAATCGCCGCGTCGACATCGCCGAAACCGAGTTCCGCGAAGCGCAGTTGAATGCCGCACTTGCAACCCTGCGGGTCGCGGCCGAGGCGCGCAGGAACTGGATCGAAGCGGCTGCCGCCTGGGAACGCGTTGTCTATCTCAACCAGGCAAAAGCCGCGGCCGATGCCGCCTCGGAACTGGCGCAGAAACTTGGCGAGAGCGGTGCGCTCCCGAAGTCGGGGCAGGCGCGCGAGCATGTCTTTTATGCCGAGCTTGCCGGGAATACGGCGCAAGCCAGGCTGGATGCGCGGCTTGCCAAGGAACGCCTGACCCGCGTCATGGGCCTGTGGGCAGAGGAGATCAACTATCAGGTTCCCAATCGACTGCCCGGTCTGCCGAGATCCCTGCCTGACAAGAGCAACATCGTAGCGGACGCATTGCGTCACCGGGCCGATCTTCAGGCCGCCAAGCTCGAACTCGAGGCGATGGCCAAGCAATACGGGCTCACCGAGGCGACGCGCTTCGTCACCGATCTCGGCCTCACCGCAGGCTTCGAGACGGAACGGGAGGTCGAGGACGGCAAGGAGACCGTCTCCACGACCGGTTTTGCCGAAATCGAGTTCGTGATTCCGATCTTCGATTCCGGCGAGGCACGCAAGCGGAAAGCCGAGCTCAACTACATGCGCGCGGCGAACCTGCTGGCAGAAAAGGCCGTCGGCGTGCGCTCCGAAGCACGGTCTGTCTATGACGCCTATCGCTCCTCCTACGACATCGCGCGGCACTACAGGGACAACGTCCTGCCGCTTCGAACGACAATCGAGGAGGAGGCGCTTCTCACCTACAACGGCATGATCACCAGCACCTTCGAACTTCTCGCCGACACGCGGGCGAAGATCGATTCCATCATGCTCGCGGTGGATGCGAAACGCGCCTTTTGGCTCGCGGAAGCGAACCTGTCGCCGACCATCTACGGCGGCGGCACCGTGGAAGCCGGTGGTGGCGGCGGCATGGAAACTGCCGAAGCCGATGCCGGCGCCGGCCACTGAAGGAGACCCGACAATGTTCAGCAGAAGACAAATGCTTGGAGCCGGCGCGGCTCTCCTATCCTCGGCGGCCTGGACCAAAACCTCCGCCATGTCGCTGCCGGAGGCGCCGACGATGGATACGGCAACGACACAACCGCCGCTGCGCCCCTCCAGCGGACCGGACTACCAGCCGGTCGTGACCATCAACGGATGGACACTGCCGCACCGGATGAACAACGGCGTCAAGGAGTTCCATCTCGTCGCCGAACCGGTCGAACGTGAGCTGGGCGAGGGCATGACCGCCTATCTTTGGGGCTACAACGGCCAGTCTCCCGGCCCGACCATCGAGGCGGTCGAGGGCGACAGGGTTCGCATCTTCGTCACCAACAAGCTGCCCGAACACACGACCGTCCACTGGCACGGCATGATCCTGCCGAACGGCATGGATGGCGTCACCGGTCTTACCCAACCCGGCATTCCGGCGGGCAAGACGTTCGTCTACGAGTTCGATCTCGTGAAGAGTGGCACCTTCATGTACCACCCGCATGGCGACGAGATGGTCCAGATGGCAATGGGCATGATGGGCTTCTTCGTGGTCCATCCGAAGGACCCGGCGTTCATGCCGGTCGACCGGGACTTCGTCTTCCTCCTCAATGCGTTCGACATTGATCCGGGCTCCTATGTGCCGCGGGTGATGGAGATGACGGACTTCAATCTCTGGTGCTGGAACAGCCGTGTGTTTCCCGACATCGACCCGCTCGTCGTGTCGAAGAACGACCGGGTCCGGGTGCGGGTCGGCAATCTGACCATGACGAACCACCCGATCCACATGCATGGCTACGACTTCGAGGTCACATGCACCGATGGCGGGTGGACGCGGCCCGAGGCGCGATGGCCGGAGGTCTCGATCGACATTCCCGTCGGTGCGATGCGGGCCTACGAGTTCGATGCGGTCCACGAAGGCGACTGGGCGATCCACTGCCACAAATCGCATCACACGATGAACGCCATGGGCCACGACATTCCGACCTTCATCGGCGTCGACAAGTCGAAGGTTACGCCGAAGATCCGGCGGTTGCAGCCGGAATACATGCCCATGGGGACGGCCGGCATGGCCGACATGGGAACCATGTCGATGCCGCTCCCGGACAACACGATCCCGATGATGACGGGTTGGGGCCAGTTCGGCCCAATTGAGATGGGGGGCATGTTCTCGGTGGTGAAGGTCCGCGAAGGCCTGGCCGCCGACGACTATTCCGATCCGGGCGACTACGTCCATCCGGAAGGAACCGTTGCCTATGAGTGGACGGGGAGCCTGCCCGACACAGCGAAGGCGACGGACGCGCGAACGCAGGCGCCTTCAAAGCGTGTGCGTCAAGCAGGCCACGATGACCAGGGGTGACGGGACCCCTCTGGCGACAACGCAAAAGCTGAATGGAGCATGACCTTGAAAGCACTACTGACTGTAGCAACCGGCCTTTTTCTCATGACGGCCTCGTCGGCACTGGCGGGCCCCGGGCATTCCGGAAGCGGTGACGAAATGGCTGTCGGCAAACCGGGCGAGGCGGGGGCCGTCTCGCGAACCGTCTCGATCAAGATGATGGAGACCGACGCGGGAATGGCTTTCAAGCCAAATGGCCTGGAAGTGAAACGCGGGGAGACGATCCGCTTCGAGATCGAGAACATCGGTTTGCTTGAGCACGAGTTTGTTCTGGGGACCGTGGAGGAAAACCGGGAACACAAGGGAATGATGATGAAGTTTCCCGAGATGGAACACGACGATCCGAATTCGGTGCGGCTGATGCCCGATGGCAAAGGCGAGATCGTTTGGACCTTCACCAACGCAGGAACCTTCGAGTTCGCCTGTCTTCTTCCCGGTCACTACGAAGCGGGAATGCACGCCGCCGTCAAGGTCACGGCCGGAACCGCGTCCAACTAAGCAGGAAAGGAATTCCATATGAGAAACAGGATCATAGTGATGCTCGCCGCGGCGATTTCCCTCGGCGGTATCCTTGCTGCCAACGCCCAGGAGTTCACGAAGGGCACGGTCAAGAAGGTCATGGCTGACCAGCAGAAGGTGACGATCATTCACGAGGAACTGACGAACCTCGACATGCCGGCGATGACAATGGTGTTCAACGTCGCCGACCCGGCCATGCTGGCCCGCCTGCAGGCAGGCGCGGACATCGAGTTCGTTGCCGAGCGCGTGCGCGGCAAGTTGACCGTCACCCAACTGAAGTAAACCGTTCAGGGGCTCCGTCCGCCGCAAGGCGAGCCGGAGCCCCTGACTGTCCGCCCCGCTCGAGCGGGCGAGATATCGATGTGCGTGTCGCCTCCGTCGTGCACGATCGGGCCTGTTGCCCCGGGTTCCGACCCTTTCCACTCCATCGCGCCTGTGTCCGGCCAGGCAAAGACGTCGCGCCCTCGTCTGATGCGCGACGATGCCATGGCCGCGCGGCCTTACTGGCTTCTTCCGACCCGAAGATGCACGCGAAGCGCGTTCTCGATGTGATCCTGGGCGGCGCAGTCGGCCTGGTCCGGATCCCGGGCGATGATGGCGTCAAGGATCCTCTGGTGTTCGCGGTGCAGACTGGCGGGCCGGTCTTCGGGGATGTATTTCGTGCCCTTCAGAAGCGCCATCTCGTCGGAGATGGCTGCGATCGAGCGCAGAAGAAACCGGTTGTGGGCCGCGGAATACAGGGCGTTGTGAAATTCCCAGTTGATCTGGTTCAGCACCTTGAGGTCCGCGGATGCGTTTTCGCTGCGCTTGAGGATGTCCTGCATCTCGGCGATTTCCGCCGGTGAGGCATGTTGCGCGGCGAAACGCGCGGCGATCCCCTCCAGGTGCTGGCGCAGCTGGTAGAGTTCCACCACTTCGTGACGGTCGAGTTCCGCCACCACCGCGCCGCGCTGCGGTTCGATGGTCACCCGACGCTCGGACTGGAGCCGGCGCAGCGCTTCGCGAACGGGCGTGCGGCTGACGCCGAGCTCCTTGGAGACGGTAGCCTCCCGGATCCGGTCGCCGGGGTTGTAGCGCCCCTCGCGGATCCATTGCGACAGCTCCTGATAGACGTATTCGGCAAGCGACGGCGCCGCCTCCTCGGAGTCGCGCGCGTCGTCGTCCCCGTTCCTGTCCGCACCCTGCATCCGCCGCCTCCCGTTCTGTGTCACGGATGATTTCCTATACGCCAATCGCGCCTGCTGTCGAGGGAATGCGCAGGCTTGCATGAAAATGTATTACATTGTATGCAAACTTGTACATTGCGTTTGCGCGGCCGGCGTCCGGGTGCGTTTGCGTGCGAAGTGGGAGTGAAACCGCAAATGGGAGCGATGACATGATCAAGACGATGAAGCCCTGGATTGCAGGACTGTGCGCGGGGGCGCTTGCCGCCCTGGCCGGTCCCGCGCTTGCCGACTATCCGGAAAAGCCGGTGACGATGATCGTGGCCTATTCGCCCGGCGGCGGGACCGACACGGCTGCGCGCACCATCGCCAAATACGTCGAGAAGCATCTCGGGCAGCGGCTGGTCGTGGAAAACAAGCCTGGCGCGGGTGGCCAGATCGGCTTCTCCGCTCTGGCGCGGGCGGCCACCGACGGGTACGAGATCGGGTTCATCAACGTGCCGTCGATCCAGCTTGTGAAGCGGCTTCGCGACAACGTGCCCTACGAACTCTCCGATTTTCAGCCGATCGCCAACATCCAGCTCGATCCGGTCGTCGTAGCAGTGAAGACGGACAGTCCCTACCAGACGCTGTCCGACCTGCTTGCCGACGCCCGCGAGCGTCCGGGCGAGGTGAATATCGGCGCCGACGGCCCGCAGTCCAACAACCAGCTTCAGCTCGCGGTTGCCGAGGATGCCCTCGACGTCGATTTCAACTTCATCGCCTTCGACGGATCCGGTCCGGCGGTCAAGGCCACGCTCGGCGGCGAGGTTGCGGCGTCGCTTCCTTCGCTCAGCTCGGCCGCCTCCCATGTGGCGAACGGGCGCATCCGCATCCTCGGCGTGTTCGCGCGCAAGAGGAACCCCCAGTTCCCGGACTTTCCGACCGTGAGCGAGGAAGCCGGCGTCGAGGTGCCTTCGGTCGGCGCATCGCTTCGCGGCATCGCGGCCCCGAAGGGGCTCTCGCCGGAGCATCTGGCCGTTCTCGAGAAGGCATTTGCCGCGGTGATGGAGGATCCGGAATTCCTCGCGCATGCCGAGTCTGCCGGCTTGCCGCTCGAGTACATGAACGCCGCTGACTTCTCGGCCTATCTTGCCGATGCCGAGACGCAGCTCGACAAGTACATCGATCTGATCCGGTAAAACGAACAGGAACAGGAGGGGGGCGTCGTGTCGGACCATGCCCGGGACTTGATTTTCGCGGTCATCGCCTTTGCGCTGGCCCTGACGGTGGGTGTGACGGCCTTCGGCTATCCGGTCGGCTCCTCCTATTTTCCGAGAACCCTCGCCGTGCTGATGGGGGGGCTTGCACTCCTCTTCGGCCTGCGGACCTGGCGGTCTCGGAGCGACGCGCGCACGCAAGTCGGTGGCCTGGTCGCGCCGCTTGCGACCTTCGCCAGCATCGCGCTCTACGTGCTTGCGGTCGGGCTCGTCGGCTTCGAGATCGCCACCTTCGTCTTTTTGATGACCAGCATGCTCGTCCTCGGGCGGCCGCGCCGGCCGCTGCTGTTCGCCGCCGTCGCGCTGGCGATCACCGGCGGGCTTCATGTCGTCTTCTTCGTGCTGCTGGGCGTCTCCGCGCCCGACAGCCTGCTCTTCTGACCAGCGAGGCTCGGACATGCTCGAGAATATGATCCTGGGGCTCGGATCCGCCTTCCAGCCCGAAATGCTGATCGCGGTGTTTCTGGGCGTCGTCGGCGGCGTCGTGATCGGCGCCCTGCCGGGGCTGACCAGCACGATGGGTGTTGCCCTGCTCATTCCGGTCACCTTTTCGCTGCCGCCACAGGTCGGTCTGGCCATGCTCGGCGGCATCTATTGCGCCTCCACCTATTCGGGGGCGATCAGCGCGATCCTGCTGAACATTCCCGGCACCTCCGCCTCGGTTGCGACCATGCTCGACGGGCATCCGATGTCGCGCAACGGCGAGCCGGGCCGGGCGATCTCGCTCGCCACCTTCGCCTCCGCCATCGGCGGTGTCGCCAGTGTCGCTGCGCTGCTGCTGCTCGCCCCGCAACTGGCCGAGTTCTCCCTGCGGTTCGGGTCCCCGGAGTATTTCCTGCTCGCAGTCTTCGGCATCACCGTGATTGCCTCGATGTCGTCCGGGGCGATGGAAAAGGGGCTGATCGCCGGGGCATTCGGCCTGATCCTGAGCACCGTCGGGGTTCACCCCTTGACCGGCACGATGCGCTTCACCTTCGACATGCCGTCGCTCTACGACGGCGTGCCGCTGGTCGTGGCGCTGATCGGTCTCTATTCGATCCCGGAGGTCATCGACCTGGTCAAGCGCGCCCGCGAGGAGCACGGCAACGATGCCAGGGTGGATGCCAGCGGCTTCCTTGCCGTCATTCCCGAAATCCTCCGCCAGAAGGTCAATCTCCTGCGCTCCAGCCTGATCGGCATCATCGTCGGCATTGTTCCGGGGGTGGGATGCAGCGTCGGCGGGTTTCTCGCCTATGACGCGGCAAAGCGCGCGTCAAAGACGCCCGACCGTTTCGGCAAGGGCGCCGCGGAAGGCATCGTCGCCAGCGAGACCGGGAACAATGCCGTCACCGGCGGCACGCTGATCCCCTTGCTCACGCTCGGCATTCCCGGCAATCCGGTGACCGCCGTCCTGCTCGGCGGCATCATGATCCACGGTCTTCGGCCCGGACCCGAGCTGTTCACCACCAACGCCGAAATCACCTATGGCTTCATTTTCAGCCTGTTCCTGTCGAACCTCCTGTTCGTTCCGGTCGGGTTGGTGATTGCGCGCTTCGGACTGCGCATCGTGCAGGTGCCGCCCGCGATCCTGGCGCCGATCATTCTGGCGCTCGCCGTGCTCGGGGCCTACTCGATCCGGGCGTCCCTCAACGACGTGTGGATCATGCTCGCCGTCGGCGCCCTGGGTTGGGGCATGGCGGTTCTCGCCGTTCCGCGCGCGCCGCTGGTGCTCGGCCTGGTGCTGGGAACGCTTGCCGAGGGCGAACTGGCGCGCTCGCTCGCGCTGGTGCGCGGCGACGTGTCGGCCTTCGCGCTCGGTCTTCTCACTCGGCCGATCTCGCTCGTCATTCTGGGGCTGTGCGTCTTCGCCATCGCGCACGGCATCCTCCAGCACCGCCGCAATTCCAAATTCCTCGAGTGACCGCGGGCCTTCCGCAGTCCGGTTCTTCGTAAAATCAGGAGCTTCGTGTTGAACCTCGTAAAGTCTTTTCCCTGCCCGATCCGCAAGATCGGCAACAGTGAAGCGCATCATTTCTTCGGCTACTACAACAAGAGCATCTGGGACAGGGAAGGCCGGCGGATGCTGGCGCAGCGGGTGCCTTTCATGACGAAGGACCTCAGCTACGGCGACGAGGCGGACGTCGGGTATTTCGACCTGGCTGAAGGGGAAACGTTCCGCAAGGTCGGAACGACCTCTGCCTGGAACTGGCAGATGGGCAGTCAATTGCAATGGCTTGAGGGCATGGACGGTCGCAAGCTGGTCTACAATCGCCGCACGGACGAAGCCGGCGGCAAGTATCCCGGGCTCGCCGCGCGGATCGTCGATATCGACGAGGGATCGCATATCGACCTTCCGGATCCGGTCTATGTCGTGGCGCCGGATAGCAGCTATGCGATCAGTGTCGACTACCAGCGGTTCATGGCGACGCATCCGACCATCGGCTATCCGCCGCGCGACGCCTTGCCCGCCTTCGAGCATGCGCCCGCCGACGACGGCATCCACCGCATGGACCTGCCGGGCGGGGAAACGCGGCTGCTGGTCAGCCTCGCGCAGCTGAAGGCGTTCCAGCCGGTCGCCTCGATGGAGGGGGCGATCCATTGGGTCACCCATCTGGAGATCAATCCCGCCGGCGACCGGATCCTCTTCCTGCACAGGTGGACGCGCCGTGTGGAAGACGAGACCTGCTGGCTGCACCGGTTGATGGTGATCGAGCCGGACGGCAGCGGGCTGAAGCTGCTGGAGTGCAGCGACCATCCGATCCCGCATCTGGAAAGCTCACATGATCCGGACGCTCTCGACACCTTCGACTATGAGAAATCGGAATATCAGATTTCCCATCCGACCTGGAAGGATGACCGGCACATCATGGTCTGGGGACCGCACGCCGGTGCCATCCACTATCACCTCTATGACATCGAGACGGATGCCGTCGAGGTGGTGGGCGAAACCGTGCTGACGGAGAACGGGCACATGACCTATTCGCCCGACGGCAGCTGGATGATCTCCGATACCTATCCGGACAAGCAGACGAATATCCGCAAGCTGTTTCTCTACGATGTGAGAACGGGCATGCGCTACGACATCGCGGAGCTGAAGACCGACCCGAACCTCGGCAAGGAGAACCGTTGCGACCTGCATCCGCGCTGGCATCCGGACGGCCGCTCGGTCTGCGTCGATTCCGTTCACGAGGGCGAACGCCAGCTCTATGTGGTCGATGTCGCCGCCCTTGTGGCGCCGCAGGCCAAGGCCGCGGCGCGGGCGTGACGCCCTCGCGCGGCCCGGTATGCGGGCCGGCGTGCGGTTTCCGGGACAGACAGGAGACGGCGCCTCCCGATCAGGGGGCGCCGTTTTTCTTTCCGGCGACGCGGTGTGCCGCCCAGGGCAGCAGCGCCACGATCAGGAAGACGCGGGCCACATGATGGGCTGCCACCATCGCGGGATCGATCATCAGCGCCAGCGCGACGACCCCCAGTTCCGGCGCGCCGCCGGGAAGATAGGCGAGAAACAGCGGCGCGACATCCGCCCCGGCAAGCGGCGCCACGACGAGGGCCGCGGCCAGCGAGCCGGCAGCGAAGACAAGCCCGACAACGGCCGCAAGCCATCCGTCCCTTGCAATCTGTCTCAGCGTGTAGTCGGCAAACCGCGCGCCGACGCCGGATCCGATGACGATCTGCGCCAGGGCGGACAGGACCGGGGGAACATGCACCGTCACGAGGTCGGTGGCGTGGATCGCGGCGGACGCGAACAACGGCAGGAGCAGCATCACGGAGGGAAAGCGCACGCGGGTCGCGATGAACCAGCTTGCCACGGCGACCAGGGCGAGCGTGCCGTGCTCGACCAGGTCGAGGGCTTCCGAGCCGGAGAAGGCCGTCCGGTTGGCCTCCGCCAGATCGATGCCGGAGATCCACTGGATCAGCAGCGGTGCACTGACCAGCAACACGACCAGACGCGCCGTATGGCACAGCACAACGCGGTTGGCCTCTGTCTTGTAGTGTTCCGCGAGCATCGTCACCACGGACAAGCCGCCGGGCATCGCGGCGAAGAGCGCGGTCTCGCGGTTCATGTCGCCCCATCGGCGAAAGACCGCGTAGGCGAGACCGCAGAAGGCGAAGGACAGAAGCGTCATGACGGCAAGGCTGACGACCCAGCTTCCTGCCCGTGCGATCACATCGGGGGTGAAGCCGGTCCCGAGCATCGTGCCGATCGCGACCATGGCCCAGTTCCGCCATGCCGGGGGCAGGCCGGGGCGGAAGCCGGAAAGCTGACTGACAAGCGCCGAGGCAAACAGGCTCCCCAGAACCCAGGGGAGCGGAAGGTTCAGTAGATAGAATGCGCCGCCGCCGGCGCAGCCGATGCCGACGGTTGCCGCGCCGCGCGCGACGGCGGACCGCACCACCGTCACTGCCCGGCGCGCCGCGCCTTGCGGGCGCGCAAGGCCTTGAGCGACGGTGCGCCGACAAGAACCGCGAGCATCGCAATGGCGAGGACGAGTGCAATCGGGCGTTCCAGAAGATAGGTCATCGGCTGGTTGTTCGAGATCTGCAGCGTGCGCACAAGTTCGCCCTCCATCATCCGGCCGAGCAGCAGGCCGATCACGGTCGCGGCAACGGGGTAGGCGTTGCGGCGCATCAGCCACCCAAGCAGTGCGAAGGCGGCGACGGTCAGCGGTCCGGCGATCGTTCCGGTGATCCCGTAGCCGCCCCAGGCGCACATCGCAAGCACGCTCGGCACCAGATAGGCGAGGGGAACGCGAACCACCATTCCCAGCACCCGCAGCATCAACAGCCCGACCACCGCAAGCAGCAGCACCTGGCCGAGGTTGCCGAGAATGATCGAATAGACCACGTCGGTCTGGTTGCGGATGAAGGACGGGCCGCCGATGATGTTGTGAAACGAGAAGGCGGCAAGCAGCACGGCGGTCGCCGCGCCGCCCGGAATGCCGAGGGCGAGAAGCGCTGTCATCGAGCCGCCCTCGGAGCTGCTGTTTGCGGATTCGGCCGCGATCACGCCCTCGGGCGCTCCCTTGCCGAAGGCTTCGGGTGTGCGCGAGGTGCGGCGGGCCTCGCCGTAGGAGACAAGGTTCGCGACCGAGGAGCCGACACCGGGGATCGCGCCGATGCCGGCGCCGATCAGGCTGCCGCGCAGAAGCACGGCGGGATAGCGGAAGGTCTCCGCCACGCCGGTCAGGATCTTCCTGAGCGAAATGTCGCGCTGGGCCTCGTCGGTCACCAGATAGCTGCTGCCCCTGAGCCGCAGCAGTTCGGAGGCGGCAAAAATCCCGATCATCGCCGGGACGGCCGGGATGCCGTCGAGCAGATGCGGGTTGCCGACGGTGGTGCGCATGATCCCGGTGGTCGACATGCCGATCTGGCTGAGAAGGAGCCCGAGAAAACCGGCGAACAGGCCCTTGGCCACACTGCCGTCGTTGAGGGTCGCGATCAGGGTCAGGCCCCACAGCACGACCACCACCATTTCCATCGGCCCGATCTTCAGCACCAGGGCGGCCATCGGCCCGATCAGCAGGAGCAGCAGGATATAGCCGATGAAGGACCCGACGACGGATGCGGCAAGTCCGAGGCCGAGCGCCTCATTGTGCTTGCCCTGCCGTGCCATGGGGTAGCCGTCGAAGGCGGTCGCGATGGAGGAGGAGGAGCCGGGGATGTTCATCAATATGGCGGTAACGCCACCGCCATAGGCGCCGCCGGTGAAGATCGCGGTCAGGAAGAGCATCGCCTGCAGGAAGTCCATGCCGAAGGTGACCGGCAGGAACACCGCCATCGCCATGGAGATCTGAAGGCCTGGGATCGAGCCGAAAACCAGGCCGATCAGCAGGCCCGGTATCACCCAGATCCAGGGATCGAAGCTGGAAAACAGAAGGCCGAAGGCCTGCGACAAGGCGAATTGATCGAGCATGTCAAAGCACCAGCGTCAGCATGGGATAGGGAAAGAGCGACCCGAACCCCTTGACGAGGGCAAGGCTGAAAATCGCGGCATAAAGGGGAGGGACCCAGAGGCTGCGTCCGCCGCTCATCACGATGCCGGCCCAGACGAAGACGAAGGTCGCCACGTCGAAGCCGACATGGGTGAGCGCGTAGCAGAAGATGCCGAAACCGGCGAGCAGGAGGAGATCGCCGAGCGCGCCGGCCGGTGCCGGGTCCGCGTCCGGACTGCGCAGGGCCGCGACGACGATGCACAGCGCCAGAACGCCAAGCAGCAGCGCTGCGGGCGCCACCACGATGAGGTTGTTCAGACTGGTCGAGGCGGACAGCGCGCTCCAGAGAATGAAGCCGGTGATGGCAAGCACGATGCCGAGAAAGGCTGCATGGCTCGCGGAAAGTCTTGCACTCATGGTTGTCCCCTGTGTGCCCACGTCCTGAGGGAAGCGGGGGCCATGGCCCCCGCAACCTGTCGCGTTACTCGGCGCTGAAGCGCTTCAGAACCTCGAAGTTCGACTTGATGATCTCGGTCGTGCGGTCCGGACCGAGCCACTCGGTACCGATCTTCTGACCCTTGAGCTTCTCGACGAACTCCTTGTCCTCAAGCACGGCCTTGTAGGCGTCGACCATCTTCTGGAACGCTTCGGGATTGTTCTTCTTGAACTCCGCGTGGGCCGCAAGGCCGCGCATCGAGCCGGCCAGCACCGGAACCGTTTCCAGCCCGTTGTCGGCAAGCGCCGCGTTCAGGGTCGGGGCATCCCAGTCCGCGCTCGGCTCATCCGCAGCCAGTGCCAGCGGGCGAACGTATTCGGCGATGGACAAGGTGCCGTCTGCGGCGAGAACCGTCATGTCGACCTGGCCGCCGGCGACGGCGGTGCGGGCTGCGCCGCCCGACTGATAGGTGACGATGTTGACCGCGCTCTTGTCGACGCCGAAGGCTTCCAGCGCGAGCTCGAGGTTGATCGCGCCGGTCGAGCCGGGCACGACGGAGACCTTCAGCTTGCCGGGCTCGGCCTTGGCCGCTTCCATGAACTCGCTCAGGGTCTTGAACGGGGTTTCGGCGTTGACCGCGAAGAGGTCGTAGTCGTTCCACTGCCCGTTGATGAAGGCGAAATCGTCGAGCGTGTAGTCCGCCTCGAAGCGTAGCATCGCGTTGGAGATATAGGGGTGGATCGACGTTGCCAGGAAATAGCTGCCGTCGGCCGGCATCTGGGAGAAGTAGGTGTGACCGACATGGCCGCCGCCGCCTTCCTGATTGACCACCGAGATCGGGGTGCCGAGCTCGTCCTGCAGACGCTGGGCAAGGGCGCGCGCCGTGCGGTCGGCGGAGCCGCCGGGCCCGAGGGCGACGACGAAGGTGATCTTGCGCGGCGGCCAGGCGTCCTCCGCGCTTGCGGTTGCGGGCGTAAATGCTGCCGCCAGCGACATGCCGAGCGCGGCTGCGGCGATTGCGATTTTCTTCATGGTTGGGACGTCCTCCCAGACGTTTCTGATGTTGGATTGTAGTGCAATATTGCAGATTGAATTGGTAGCGCTCTGATCACTGCCGTGTCAAGCGAGTCATTTCGGTTGACATATTATTGAAATTAAACAATTTTATCGCTCAAAGAAGATTTGACCTTCCGAGAATTCGGTTCGTGGAGGATGAAATTGTCAACAATTAGCGAGACATCCCGGGGTCTTGTCGCGGAGCGACTCGCAGAGGATCTGCGCGACGACATTCTGTCCGGGCGGCTTCAGCCGGGAGCGCGTCTTGGAGAGGTCGCCCTGGCCGAGCGGTTCTCCGTCAGCAGGGGGCCGGTGCGCGCCGCGCTCAACCTGCTGAACGAAACCGGGATCGTGACGATCGTGCCGAACAGCGGGGCGCGCGTGCGCGAGCTGAGCCGTGCGGATGCGCGGGCACTCTACGAGGTTCGCGCCGCGCTCGAGGCCGAGGCGGCGATGCTCGCGGCCACAAGGGCAAATAGCGAAACAGCGGCGCGGTTCGCTGCGCTGCTCGATCAGCATGCCTCGGAAGTCGCCGCCCATCCCGAGGGCGCCTATCTTCAAGGCGCCGGCGACCGGGACTTCCATCTGGTGATTGCCAAGATGGCGGAAAACCCCCTGTTGCAGCGCTATCTCGCCCGGGACCTCTATCCGCAGCTGTCTCTGCTGCGCGTCAAGCATCGCAACGTGACGGGACGCGGCGCCAAGGCGCTGCACGAACACAAGCGCATCGCGGCGGCCATCGCCGAAGGCGACGCCGAGGTGGCGGGGCTCCTGATGCGCCGCCACATCCGCAACAGCTGGACCGCGCTCGAGGCCCAGCTTTCCGAACATGTGGGAGAGGGCGAATGAGCCAGGACCGTATCCCCGCCGCCTTCATTCGCGGCGGGACGTCGAAGGCCGTTGTGCTGAAGCGCGCGGATCTGCCGGAAGACGAGGCCGCATGGGCGCCGCTGTTCGCAGCCCTCATGGGAAGCCCCGATCCCTACAAGCGCCAGCTCGACGGAATGGGCGGAGGCCTGTCCTCGCTCAGCAAGGTCTGCATTGTCGGTCCCCCCACCCGGTCCGACGCGGATGTCGACTATACGTTTGCCCAGGTCGGCGTCACCACGGATCAGGTCGACTTCACCGGAAACTGCGGCAACATGAGCTCCGCGATCGGCCCCTTCGCCTATGACGAGGGGCTGGTTGCCGGTCCGCGCGAGGGCATGGCCGAGGTTCGCATCAACAACACCAACTCCGGCAAGATCATCCTTGCGCGCTTTCCGGTCTGCGACGGACGTGCCGTCGTCGGCGGCACTTTGGCCATTCCCGGGGTGCCCGGGACCGGGGCGTCCGTTTCGCTCGATTTCCTCGACCCAGCCGATACCTTCGGCAATGGCGTGCTGCCGGAAGGCGTGGCCCTGCACCGGCTGACGCTTGCCGACGGGCGCGAGGTGCGCGCGACGATGATCGACGCGGCGGTGCCGTCCGTCTTTGTCGACGCCGGCGATGTCGGTGGCGATGCGGGTGCCGACCCCGCCGATATTGATGCGGATGCGGCGTTGATGGCCCGTCTGGAGGAAATCCGCTGCGCGGCGTCGGTGCGCATGGGGCTGACCGGGGATCTCGATGCGGCCGCGCGGCGCATGGCGACGCCGAAGGTCGCCATGGTCGGGAAGGCCGGCCCCTATCGCGACCTTTCCGGAACATTGCATCCGGCCGAGAGCCACGATCTCCAGATCCGGATGATCTCGGCCGGCCAGGCGCATCGCGCGGTTCCCGTTACCGGAGCGCTGGCTCTTGCCTGCGCTGCTGCCGTCGACGGGTCCGTGGTGGCGGGCTGCCTGCCCGAAGGGGCAGACGTCTTGAACCTGCGCATCGCCACGCCGAGCGGCATTCTCTCGGTCGGGGCGATGCGCGATCCCGACGGGACCGGCATTCGCAGCGCCCGCATCCTGCGCACCCAGCGGCGCCTGATGGACGGCCACGTCTACCTCCGCGCGCCCATGCCCGATTTTTCCGCCGATCAGAACTGAAGAAGAGACACATTCATGCTCAATCACGAAATCAACCGCGCCTTCAAGCAACGGATCCTCGGCGGCGGACCCGTGCTCATGCCCGGTGCCGCGAACGCGCTCGCGGCCCGCATCATCGAGGAACAGGGGTTCGAGGCGATCTATCTGTCCGGCGCGGGGCTGACCAACACCTATCTCGGAATGCCGGACATGGGCTTCATCGGCCTGAGCGAGATCGCGCAGCATACCTCGACGATCCGCGACGCCACCGAGCTTCCCATCGTTGTCGATGCCGACAACGGGTTCGGCAATGCCCTCAACGTCCGCCACGCCATCCGCACCCTGGAACGCGCCGGCGCCAGCGCCGTGCAGCTTGAGGACCAGAAGATCCCGAAGCGGTGCGGGCATTTCTCGGGCAAGGAGGTGGTGCCGCTTGCCGAGGCCCGCTCGCGGATCCGCGCCGCCGTCGACGCCCGCCAGGACGCAAACACCATGATCGTGGCACGCACCGACGCGCGCGCGACCGACGGGTTCACCGAGGCGCTCGATCGGGCTGCCGCCTTTGTCGAGGACGGGGCGGACATCACCTTCGTCGAGGCGCCGCAGTCCATCGAGGAGATGCGCGGCATCCCGGCGGCGCTCAAGGGCACCCCGCAGCTCGTCAATCTGGTCGTTGGCGGCAAGACGCCGATCCTCGACCTTGAGGAGCTGGGCGGGATGGGCTTTTCGCTGGTGCTCTATGCCAACGTGGCTCTGCAGTCGGCGATCCACGGAATGACCGTGGCGTTGTCCCAGCTGAAGGACACCGGCAAAATGGATGAATCCGGTCCGGTCGCCAGTTTCCTCGAGCGCCAGCGCATGGTCCGCAAGGATCTCTTCGACGAGCTGGAAACCCGCTACGCGATCTAGGCGTCAGGTCGCACAGGGCAGTTCATCCGGACTGATCGCCTGAAGCTGGCTGCCGCGAGGCAGCCGGCCTGCGGAGAGAGCCCGGGTGAACGTGCGTTTCAATGCCAGACCAGCATCTTGTGTGCGATGCCTGATGGCGGAATTTCGTCAGGCGAGGCATCATCTTGCCGACCGGTTCGGCTGTTTTCACAGATCGAGCGGATGGGGTCGGACGGCACCCTGACCGTCACTTTCGCCAAAATACTCAAAATGAGATTGTAAAAGTTCATTTCGGATATCTGTCTGTTTTACATGCCGGTCAGGGTGACCTCTAATTGTGCAAACGTTTGCGCAATGCGGCAAACCCTCGGAGATCTGCATGTCCAATCCCCTCTTCAACGTTCACTTCACGGCCGAGGGCGCGTGTGTCGGCAAGCTTCGCAACGAAGTGACGCTGACGGCGCTGGAACCCTTCACGGTGACGCGCATGCTGGCGACCGACGAGGGGAAGTTTCAAGGCGGCGACGACACGGCGCCGACACCGCTCGAGTTCTTTCTCACCGGCCTTGTCGGCTGCCTGATGACCCAGGTGCGTGTTTTCGCGCGGCGTCTCAAGGTCGAGGTCGACGACGTGAAGGTGCTTTGCCGGGCCAGGTGGGAGGCGCATCCGGACGACATCGGACCGTATCAGGGCAGTCCCGTCGGTTTCGAGATCGACGTGGACGTTACATCCGCTGCCGACCCGGATCGTGTGGCGGAACTGGTCAGTGCCGCGCGCCGGGGTTGCTTTGTGGAGCAGACCCTGACCCGGGCCAATGCCATTGAACACACTTTGAAAATCAACGGGACCGCCTGGCAAGAGGACAAATAGCCCGGCCGCGGACCTTCGCACTGTTCATGAAAGGGAGGACATCATGAAAATCGAACGCTTGCGGAGCACAGCAAAGACGACCTTGACCGGTCTCGGGGGCGTGGTTCTCGCCGCCGGTGTCGGGTTCGGATCGCCGGCGGTTGCCCAGGAGGAAATCGACGTCAGCATCGTTTCCGGGTTTTCTCCGGCGGTCGCCGCGGTGCGGATGCTGAAGGAAAGCTTCATGCCCGGCGTGGACGCACGCCTTGCGGAGACCGGCAACTACAAGATCAACTGGCAGGAAGCCTTCTCGGGCACTCTCGCCAAACCGGCGGGGGAGCTGGAAGCGATCGAAACCGGGCTCGCCGACATGGGGGTCATTCCGACCGCCTTTCATGCCGACAAGCTGCCGGTCTATCAGATCGGCTACGTGACCCCCTTCACCACGACGGATCTCGTCTTGATCCATGAAGTGGTGGATGGTCTCGTCGACAAGTATCCCGCCTTCCGTGACACATGGACCGATCTCAACCAGGTCACGCTTTCGGCAAGCGGCATCCCGGACAATTACATCCTGTGCTCGTCCGAGCCGATCAACTCGGTGGCGGACATCGACGGCCTGAAGGTCGCGGGCGCCGGACCGAACCTGCGCTGGATCGAACCGGCCGGGGCAACCGGTGTCACCGGCAGTCTTGGAAACTTCTACCAGCTTGTCGAGACCGGGGTCGTGGATGCGATGCTCGTCTGGGGAGAGGCGGTCGTCTCGCTCAAGTTCTACGAGGTGTGCGAGAACTATTTCAACGCCAACCTCGGCGGGGTGAACTCCTATGTGATCAACGCCAACCAGCAGGCTTGGGATCGCTTTCCTGACGAGGTCAAGGACGCGATGGTCGCGGCGGCAAAGCAGTATGGTGTCGATATCGGTGAATTCGCGGCCGAGCTTGGCAGCAAGGCACGCGAGACCTTCGTCGCCAACGGCGGAAGCGTCGTCGAGATCGATCCGCAGGAACGCGCGAAATGGGCGGCGACGCTCCCCAATCTCGCGCAGGAATGGGTCGACAGCCTCGAAGCCGACGGCGTGCCTGCCGGCGAGATCCTGACGGAATACATGCAGGCCATGCGTGACGCGGATCAGCCCATTGCGCGTCAGTGGGACCAATGACCGACAGGTCGAAGGCGTCTTCCGAAGGGGCTCGTCCCCCTTCGGGAGAAGCGCCCACACCCGGTTTCACGCCGCTCGTGGTCGGCATGGACGCCCTCGGCGCACTCATCGTGCTGGGCATGATGGTGGTCGTCAACATCGACGTCTTCGGCCGGTGGCTCTTTGATGCGCCTTTGGCCGGAACGCTCGAACTGACCGAGATGGCGATTGTCGCGGTGGTCTATCTCCAGCTGGCCCACACCATTCGCGTCAAGCGGTTGACCCGGTCCGACGCCTTCCTCGATCTGCTGGCAAAGTTGCGGGCACGCACCGCAAATCTGGTCATGCGCATGGGGTTCAACCTGATCGGCGCGGTGATCCTCGCCATCATCGCCTATGGCCAGTATCCCCGGCTGATCGATGCCTGGAGTCGTGGCTACTACAAGGGCAACGTCGGGATCTTCACCGCGCCGACCTGGCCGTTGGAGGGGATCATGCTTCTCGGTGCGGCGGCTGCCTCCGTTCAATTCGTGATCCTGGCTTATCGGAACCTCCGACAGCTTCGCGACCGCTAGGGAAGGCCGGTTCCAATGTGGATTCCAGGAATGCTTCAGGAGGTGCCAGGTGTCTGGGCTTGAAATCGGCATGCTCTCGGTCGGGGTCATCGTTGTTCTGATCTACTCCGGAATGCACGTGGGCATCGCACTCAGTCTCGTCTCGTTTCTGTCGGTCGCGATCCAGAAGGACAGCCTGTCACTGGCGATGAAACTGCTCACGCTGGCGGCGGCGGACGGGATCGCCGACCAGACCTTCGCGGTCATTCCGCTTTTCGTTCTCATGGGTCTGATCATGAGCGCGTCCGATGTCGGCCGGGACGCCTATGACGTGGGGGACTATTTCCTGAGACCGATCCGCGGCGGCCTCGGGCTTGCGACCGTGGGGTCCAACGCGGTGTTTGCGGCGGTCACGGGCGTGTCGATCGCCTCCGCCGCGGTCTTCACCCGCGTTGCCGTGCCGGAGATGCTGCGCCTTGGATACAGTCCGCGCTTCGCGGTTGGAACCGTGGCGGGCAGTTCGGTGCTCGGCATGCTGATCCCGCCCAGCATTCTTCTGATCATCTATGCAATCCTCACCGAGCAGTCGATCGGCATGATGTTCTTTGCCGGGATCGGCCCGGGGATCCTGCTGTCGAGCGTTTTCTGCATCGGCATCATCGCGATGGCGTATCTGGTGCCGGGCTTCGTCTACGACAGGACGGGCCGGTTCGCGGATCAGGAGGCGATCGCGCAGAGCGATCCGCGCCGCGAGCATTCGCTTGGCCAGATCCTGGTCAAGTTCCTGCCGCTTCTCGGGCTTGTCGCGATCGTGCTCGGCGGCATCTACGGGGGGATCTTCACCCCGACCGAGGCGGGCGCCGTCGGCGCGCTGTGCGCTCTGGTCCTGGCGGTCGCCCGCAAAAAGCTGTGCTGGAAGTCCTTCTGGAAGGTTCTGCTCGAGACCGGACACATCACCGCGTCCATCTGCTTCCTGATCATCGCGGCGACCATGTACAGCCGCTCGCTGGCGCTCGCCGGCGTCCCGATGGAAATCGGCGGCCTGGTTCGCACCGCCACGGACCAGTTCCTGCTGGTGGTGCTGATCTATGTGCTCGTCGTTCTGCTGCTGGGCACGATCATCGATTCCGTGTCGATCATTCTCATCATGGTGCCGTTGTTCCTGCCGGTGATGCAGGGGTTCGAGGCGGATCCGATCTGGTTCGGGATCCTGACGGTGATTGCTGTCGAGGTCGGACTTCTGACGCCCCCGCTCGGGATCGCCTGTTTCGTCATCAAGGGATGTCTGGAAGATCCGCGGATAACCCTGGGCGACGTGTTCCTCGGGGCCGCGCCGTTTGCCCTGATGATGATATTCGTGCTTGCCCTGCTGACGGCATGGCCGCATCTGGTCTACATCAATCTGTGGATTTGATCCGACACGAGGCCCCTCTAACCGGACGTGGTGTGGGACATGAGCAGTTCCAAGCGCTCCAAGACCGCGCCGAGAGCCGGGCGGGTCAAGCTTGCCGACGTCGCAACGGCCTCCGGGGTCCATTATTCGACCGTGTCGCGCGTCTTGCGTCCAGGCTCCAAGGGCCGGATCTCGGATGCGGTCGCCGAGCATGTCAGGGCCGTGGCGCGCGAACTGGGCTATCAGCCGAATTCCGTCGCGGCGAGCATGCGCACCAACTCCACATATTCGATCGGGCTGATCGTCCACGACATGAGCGACCCGGTCTATCCGCCGATCCTGACCGGGATCGAGGAGGTCCTGTCGCCGCAGGGCTTCGCTGTCCTGGTCGGCAACACGGGCTACGACCTCGCAGTTGAAATGGATGTCGTGAACCGGATGGCGTCGCGTCTCGTCGATGGCATCTTCCTTGCCACCACCAGGCTGGAAGACCCCATCGTGGAGCGGTGTCAGGATCTGGACATTCCGCTTGTTTCCGTGCTTCGGCAGACGCAAAGCCGCGACACGCCTGCCGTCATCAACGACTGTCTCGGCGGGATGCAGGCGCTGACCCGACAGGTTCTCGCCTGGGGGCACAGGGATATTGCGGTCATCCTTGCCCCGCAGAATCTCTCGACCGGCCGGGAACGCTGGCGCGGCATTTCCGACGTCCTGAGCGAGAACGGGATGACACTGCCTGAACACCGGATTGTCCATGTCGAGCATATGTCGGTCGACGAGGGCGAGCGGGCCGCACGAACGCTTCTTGCCGACGGGGCCCCGCCCGAGGCGATCATCTGCGTGAACGACCTTGTCGCCATCGGGGCGATCCGGGCCTGCCGCGCGGCCGGCCTGAATGTGCCTCGCGATATCGGGATCTCGGGCTACAACGACATTCCGCTGGTCGACATGATCGACCCGCCGTTGACGACGGTGCGAATGAACCTGAAGGAGATCGGCAGGACGGCCGCCGAGTTGATGCTTGCCCATATGGCACCTGACGCGCCGCCCTCCCGCACGGTGCGGATCGACGCCGAGCTTGTCCTGCGCGCCTCCTTGCGCAACCTGAACGGCTGAAAAACCCGCCATGACGGGCCCGCGCCCCTAGCGGTTTCGTCGTAGACGCGATGTCCTTCGGCCGCCCAAGGTCCTCGCCGCCAGCTGACGTTCCCGGCTTTCAGCCTTCCCGCGAACGCCCTGTCGCACGTTTGCTGTTTCGGAGAATGGCCGGCACTTGCGAAAGAAAAAGGGTCTGGCGCCAGGCGGCGGGATTTCATCGAACCGTCATCGACCTCAACCCGCGCTTCCTCCATGCGGGTGGTGGCTGCCTGGCGCAGACGCGCGCGCTGGCAGCCCGCCCGTTCGGGGACGCTCGCTCCAACCGGGGGCAGGACGCCTTCGGGTTGACCTGGCGGCGTTGTGCCGGAGCCGCAGTTTATGCCGACAGGCTCCGGAAATAGCCGGATATCGAAACCTTCGAGATCCAGGAGCGGTGCGGCGGAGCCCGGGCGGGCTCAAGCGGAGTTATCTGGACATGTCCGCCCGGATTGTCTCCAGGTGTGCCGTCATGAAAGCGGCGGCGCGCTCCGGAGACCCGTCGCCGATCGCATCGACGATGCGTTCGTGCTGATCGCTGTGGATGGTCTGGAAGGCCCGGACACCGACGCGGCGATAGGTTGTTTCCCACTCCCTTTGCCAGGCGACCCGGCGCCGGACTCCCGAGAGATAGACCAGAAAGCCGAAGAGGATCGGATTTCCGGACATTTGCGCAAGGGCGCGGTGAAAGGCGTCGTCGGCCTGTTCGCAGGCCGCGCGGTCGGGGGCGGTGCGGCCGGCCTGCACCTTGTCACGCAGCAGGGCGACATCGGCGGCATCGGCGTGGCGCGCAGCCTCCGCCGCGACCATCGGTTCCAGCAGCATGCGCGCGTTCATGATGTCCGGCGGTGTCGCCCCTTCGATCAGCAGCGTGTCGCGGACCGGCAGATGGCGGGGCCGCGACCCGCGAAACGTTCCCTGGCCGACATGACGCCAGAGTTCGCCTTCCTTCTCGAGGGCAGCGAGGCAGTTTCTCAGGGTCTGTCGCGAGCAGCCGAGGCGCTCTGCCAGATCGCGCTCCGCCGGCAATCGCTCTCCGGGCATCAGGTCCGACAGGATCGCGACGATTTCTGGTCGCACGGCGGAGGCGGATCGTCTTTGCATTCGGATCTCCTTTTCAAACCAATTTGCAGACCAATCCGAAATCGTGCAAGCACCGGCGCGTCCCTCAAACACGTTGGTTTTTCGAACATGACCGAACTGCTTCTTCTGTGCCTGGCCGGCACGGCCGCCGGCCTGCTCAATGCCGTTGCCGGCGGCGGCACCTTCCTGAGCCTGCCGGCTCTGATCTACGTCGGCGTTCCACCGGTCGCCGCCAATGCGACGGCGACGCTGAGCGCCTTGCCCGGTTACATGAGCAGCGCCTGGGGGTTTCGCAACGACATGAGGTCCGAAGGGGCGCTTGACCTTCGCGCCATCATCGCGATTGCCGTGATCGGCAGTGTCATCGGCGCGCTGCTCCTGATCGTCACACCCGGCGAGACCTTCCTGTGGATCGTTCCGTGGCTCTTGATGCTGGCGACAGTGCTCTTTGCCTTCGGGCCCTACCTGCTCGATCTGCTCCGCCGCCGCGGCATCGGGTTTGCCGGCCCGTCGCTCTCCGCCGTCGCGCTCCTTGCCGTCTCGATCTACGGCGGTTACTTCAACGGCGGTCTCGGCATAATGCTGCTTGCGACCTTCGGTCTGCTCGGCCACGTCGACCTGCATGGAATGAACGGGCTGAAGAACGTGCTCTCGGCGGTGCTGTCGCTGATTTCGGCGGGCGCCTTCGTCTGGGCCGGGCTGATCGCCTGGGAGCAGGCTCTGATCATGGCCGCGAGCGCGACCCTTGGCGGTTATGTCGGCGCATATTTCAGCCGCAGGATCGTGCGGACCGATATCCTGCGCGGGTTCGTCACGCTGGTCGGCGCGACGATGACGGTCGCCTTCTTCATGGCATGAAGGGGAGGGGCGTTGATCCCTTTCACAGGGGGAGGTCAGCGCCCGGCCCGGCGGCGGCGCGGAACGCGTGCCTCGCGCCGGCGCTCGCGGTGGAAGATATAGGCGCCCGATCCCAGGATGATCGCGACGCCGAGCCAGGTGAGCGCATCCGGAAATTCGGAAAAGACGAAGAAACCGGCTGCGGTCGCCCCGACAATCTCCAGATACTGGAACGGCGCAAGGATGGTTGCCTCGGCGTGACGGAAGGCCTCGGCGATCAGCACGAAACTCGCCGCCGCGAATCCGCCGCACGCGAGGATGGCGCCCCATGTCCATGTCGGGCGGTCGAGCGGTGCCATCTCGATAGACCCGGTTGCCTGCAAAGCGCCGGCGAGAATGACCATGCCGAGCGCGGCATAGGCGGTCGCCCCGCATTGCATCGTCAGGGCGGAGCGCGTCGTGCAGGCGCGTTTCAGCACGATCATGTTGAGGGCATAGGAGGTTGCCGCGATCAGCGGCAGCACGGTCGCGAAACCGAACTCGGAGTAGCCTGGCCGGATGACGATCAGCGCCCCGATGAGCCCCACAGCAACGGCGGCATAGCGGCGCGGTCCCGCGACTTCGCCGAGAAGCGGACCGGCGAGCAGCGTCAGGATCAGCGGTTCGGCGAAAAAAATCGCGATCGCCGTCGCGATCGGCATTTGCGAAAAGGCCGTCACCAGGCTGGTGAGCGTGGTCATCAGCAGAAGGCCGGACAGGGCAACGACCGGGGAAAACATGGGGCCCTGCAACCGGTTGCGCAGCAGCAGGATTACGGGCAGAAAAAACAGCGCCTGAGCCAGCAGGCGCCACATCGTCACTTCGATTGGGCCGAGGGCGTCGGTCAGGGCCTTGGCGAATGTATCGGCGACGGGCAGGAGAAACATGGCGATGCCCATGTAGATCATGCCGATACGGGTCGAGCGCCCCGTGGTCGGGGCGGAGCGGCTCGAAGACGGGGCCTGACGCATGGGATCACCTGAAACCGATGGACCCCGTGGGATGGCGGGGCGCACGTCCGGGCGTTCGGGACACAATGAACATGGGGAGGACCAGACGCGACGCCATCGCGCTGACCGGACCCGGCCTAGTGAAACGGCATGCGCTTGTCAAATCGGGCCGGTGGCAGCCATCGGTCCGCCGAGCGGACCTGCGCGAGCCGATACGTCAGTTTCGGTCCGCGACCGTTTCCGGTCGCGGACGGTTGCCTTGCGTCGGGGCCAGCGTCAGAGGCGTTCTTCCAGGAAGGTCTTGAAGGCGTCCCAGCTCGCGGTGTCCGCACGCTCCTGATACCGGTTGGACCCGAACACCGTGAAGGCATGCGGCGCGCCGGAATAGACCTCGATGGAATAGGTGTTTCCCGCCGCCTCGAGTTCCTTGGAGAATGTCGCCACATCGTCCATTGTGATCGAAGTGTCGGCGGCGCCGTGGAAGATCATCACCGGCGGCTCGTCGCCGCTCCAGGACTGGCCCTCCGGCGTCGTCAGCCCGCCGTGGAAACTGGCAAAGCCCTTCGCCAGTCCGGCCATGTCGCTTCGCGCCATTTCAAGCGTCGTCGCGCCGCCGAAACAATAGCCCATGACCACCATGTCCGTGTCGCCGGAACGGCTTGTGGCCTGTTCGGCGCCGGCCCTGAGCAGCAAGCGCATGCGCTCGCGATCCTGGTAGAGGGCGCCGGTGGCCGCGCGGCGATGGTCGACCGTCTCGGTCGGCGTGTCGTTGCCGAACATGTCGAGCGCGAAGGCGTTGTAGCCCATCTCTGCCAGCATGTCGGCGCGTTTGCGCTCGTAGTCGGTCATGCCGTCCCAGTCATGGACGATCAGCACGAGACCTTTCGGGTTTTCCGCCTCCGCCCAGTAGCCGGTGAAGGCTTCGCCGTTCACCTCATAGGAGACATCCGCGGCGACGGCAGGCGTTGTCGCAAGCATCGACGCGAGCAAAACGGACTTCAAACGCATTGTTTTCTCCTCACCTGTTGCATGGCCGCGAGGGCCACGATGAACCTGTTGACGTCAAGGGGAGACATGGAGCGCATGTCGGCATCGGCAAGATTTGCAATTCTGCCCTAGCGTCAGGTTTGCGGGTTTGCCCGTCTTCTTGCGGAAAAGACCGCGCCTGCGGCAATGCCCAGCCAGATGAGGATCGTGACACCTCCAAGCACCGCCGCGATCGGGCGGTCGAAGAACCCCCAGAGATCGCCGCGCGCGATGGTCATGGAGGTGGTGAAGCTCTGCTCGACGAGGGGCCCGAGGACAATGCCCAGAATGATCGGGGCGATGGCGAAGTCGCGCGATTGCAGGATGTAGGCGATCACGCCGAGGCCGAGCATGATGCCCACGCCGAAGAGCGTGTTGTTGATCGAATAGGACCCGACCACGCAAAACAGCAGGATCGCGGCGTTCAGGTAGCTGCGCGGCACCTTGAACAGATTGCGGGCAACTCTGGCGGCCAGATAGCCGAAGGGGATCAGAAGCAGGTTCGCCAGAACGAACACCAGCAGCACGGCATAGAAGTTCTGCGGATTGCTCGTCAGAAGCTGCGGCCCCGGCTCCAGGCCCTTCATGAACAACACGCCGACCGCGATCGCGGTGACGGCATCGCCCGGAATGCCGAAGACCATCGCCGGGATCCAGGATGACGACAGCGCGGCATTGTTGGACGCGCCCGCCTCGACAAGCCCTTCCGGGTGGCCGGTGCCGAATTTCTCCGGCTCCTTCGAGGTGCGTTTGGCCAGCGAATAGGTGATCCAGGCGCCGAGGTCGCCGCCGATGCCGGGCAGGGCGCCGATGACCGAGCCCACCGCCGCCCCGCGAAACAGGTTGATCCGGTAGCGGCTGAGGGCCGCCCCGACACCGGCGAAAGGGTTTGCGACCTCGACCTGGGGAACGGACGGGCGTCCTTCGCGGCCGTTGCGCAGGATTTCGGCAAGCGCGAACATCCCGATCATTGCCGGAATGAAGCTGATGCCGCCGGACAGCTCGGCAATGCCGAAGGTGAAGCGGGGCTGGCCCATCAGCGGATCGAGGCCGATCTGGGCGATGAACAGTCCAAGGAGCAGCGACAGCATCCCCTTCGCCACCCCGCCATGCGACACGACGACGGCGCAGCTCAGGCCGAGAACGGACAGCCAGAAATACTCGAAGCTGGAGAAATTCAGCGCGAAGCGGGCGAGAAACGGAGCGGCGACAAGGAGCGTCGCGAAGCCGAACAGCCCGCCGAAGGCCGCCGCGCAGATGCTGATCCCGATGGCAAACCCCGCCCGGCCCTTGCGGGTCAGTCCGTAGGCGTCCTCGACATAGGCCGCCGAGGCCGGGGTTCCCGGGATCCGCAGCAATGCGCCGGGGATATCCCCGGCCGTGATCGCCATTGCCGTACAGGAGATGATCGCTGCAATCGCCGGAACCGGGTCCATGTAGAAGGTGATGGGAACCAGCAGTGCCGCCGCCATCGTCGCGGTTAGACCCGGCATGGCTCCGACGAAGAGGCCGAAGGCGGAAGCGAGGACAATGACGGTCAGGGTCTCGGCGTTGAAGACCAGTCCTGCCGCGAGTGCGAGTGCGTCCATCATCTCAAAACGGCCCTCTCGGCAGGGGAACGCGCAGGCCGTGGGTGAAGACGAGGTAGACGGCCACGGTGGCCAGAAGCGCAAAGACGACGGCGCCCGGCCAGCGGCCGCCGCCAAGGCGCACGAGGACAGCTGAAAACACAAAGCCGCTCGCCAGGAAGCCGGTGAGGGGCATGGCGAAGATCAGCGCCAGAAGCGCGCCGATCACCGCCATTGCATACAGCGTCGGAAGGGCCGGTCCGCCGGCGTCCCGGACAATCTGCGAAGCGGGCAGGCGGCGCATGTTGCGCGCCGCCGCCAGGGCCATCACCAGGCCGAAAAGGATCATTCCCGTCCCGGTGATCTTTGGAAAAAGGCTTGAGCTCACCGCCATGCCGGGGATCGTGCGGAAGCCGCTGGCCACGATGAAGATCGCCGTTCCCAGGCCGGCGAATGCCAGTCCGATCACGAGGTCCGCAACATGTCCAATGCGCATGGGGGCACCTTTTTCAGTCGTCCGGGAAACGCGAAGCCGATCCGCTACTGACCGAGGCCGGCGGCGGAAATCGCTGCTCCGAACGCCTCGCCGCGACGTGCCAGATACTCGGTGAAGTCCTCTCCACCTGCCCAGACGACGCCGTAGTTGAGCGCCCCCATCTTGTCGCGGAAGGCGTCGCTGGCGACGATCTTCTCGAGTTCGGTGGTCAGGATGGCGGTGATGTCGTCCGGCATGCCGGCCGGTCCGCCCACGCCGCGCCAGCCCGCAATCGAGAATTCGATTCCGAGCGCTTCGGTCACGGGCGGCACGTCGGGATGCTTGGGGTTGGGCTCGCTGCCAAGCGTCGCCAGCGCGCGGATCTCGCCCGCGTCCATCAGGGCCTGCGCTTCGGGAAACTGCACGACGGCGACATCGATCGCTCCCGAGGCCAGTAGCTGAAGGGCCGGCGCGCCACCCTCGGCCGGCACCCAGCTGCTCGCCGCTCCGTCGAGACCGAGCCCCTGGACCATCGATACCCACGACAGGTGGTTCACACCGCCGAAATTGGCCCCGCTCGCCTGGATGGCTTGCGGATCGGCCTTCACCGCATCGGCAAGGTCGGCGATGGTCTGAAAGTCGGAATCGGCTTTCACGAAAATCGCGGACGGGTCGGAATTGTAGAGACCGATGAGGGAATAGTCGGCGAAATTGAGCTTGGCGGAGCCGACGGCCTCGTACATCGAGAGTTCTGTTGTGAGAATGCCGATCGTGTATCCGTCGGGGTCCGCATCCTTGATGGTCGTGTGACCGACGATGCCGCCGCCGCCGGTGCGATTGACGACATTGAACGGCTGGCCGAGCCGTTCCTCCAGCATCGTCGCGATGATGCGTCCGGTGGCGTCGGTGCCGCCGCCCGCGGACCAGGGCACGATCACCGTCACCGGTCGGTCCGGGAAGTCGGCAAGTGCCGTGGCGGACGCGGCTGCGAGGCCGAAAACGGCCAGTGCGGTCGTGAGTACGGTTCTCATGGGTCTCCTCCAAGCTCCCTGTTCGGCGATCCTCCATCGCCGGTGGTATGGGTTTTACCTCCATGCAAAATCCCATATTACGGAATTAGCAGCCTTGGCGGTTCGATGCAACCGTGATGTCCGATCCGCTGTTACAATGCTGTTCTAAAGAGATTATTGATTTTTTATCTGACGTTCTGGCCACGTGGGTCGCTGACGATTGACAGGCAGCGCATCCAGGTATACGAAGATTTCAGGTCTTTTTTCCCGTATTGTGGAATAAGATGTAAGAGCGGGGCGGAGGCAAGGGGTTTGCCGGGCGCTTTTCGCTGTAACCTGGAGGGACGGATGGTCAACAAAATCGCTGCATCGGTACGGGAAAAGCTGACGGGCATCATGCCGCCCTTGTCCATGCCGTTCGATGAGACCGGTGCGCTGGTGCCCGAAGCGTTGGGTCCGCAGATCGACTTCATGGTGCGCGCCGGGGTGAGCGGCGTCGTTGCGGGCGGTTCGACCGGCGAAGGGCATACGCTCTCGGATCAGGAATTCGCGACGGCCATGCGGACGGCGCATGATGCGCTGGACGGGCGCGCCAGTTTCGTCGCGGGGCTGATCGTGAATTCGACGCGTGCGGCTGTCGAACGCATGCGCATGCTGAACGGGCTCAAGATCGATGCGCTGCAGGTGACGCCGGCGCATTATCTCTTCAAGTCCTCGTTCGACGCGACCGTGGCGCATTTTCGCGCCATCTACGAGGAAACCGGCATCCCGATCCTGATCTACAACGTCATTCCGTGGAACTATCTCAGCGTCGACGCGATGTTGCGGATCATGGACGAGGTTCCCGGCGTCGTCGGCATGAAGCAAAGCTCGGGCGACCTGAAATCCGTGTCCGATCTGCTGTTGAAGGCCAAGCCGGAAAATATTGTCACCAGCGGCATCGACGCCCTGCTGTATTCCGCCTTTGCAATGGGCGCGCATGGGGCGATCAGTGCGTTGACCTGCGCCCTGCCGAGCGTGACAGTACAGCTCTATGACGCGGTTCAGCGCGGCGACCACGCCGCGGCGCTCGATATGCACTTCAAGCTGAACGAACTGTGGAACGTGATGCCGCATGACAATCTGCCGGCCTGCGTGAAGTATGTTCAGCACCGGCAGGGTCTGGCGCTCTATGGCCCGCGCGCACCGATGGATCCGGTGTCGCCGGCCCAGAAGGCCGCCATCGATGCGGTTCTCGAGCCTTTGCTCGAGATCGCCAGGAAGGCGGCGCCGGCCGCGTGATCGCGCAAAGCGCCGGCCTGTCAGGCCGGCGCTTTGCCTTTTCTGCCGGAAGGTAGCGGATTGGTCTTTGCGACGTGGCCGAGTTTCGCCGAAAGGGTGTCGGCATGGAGCTTCACGGTCTTTGCGATCTCATCGACGGCGCCGGGGGTGAGCTCCCAGGCCGTGCCGCTGACGCTGATTGCGGCAAAGGCCTTGCCGGCTTCGTTGAAGATCGGAACCGCAACGCAGCGAATGCCGATGTTGTGTTCCTGGTCGTCGATGGAATAGCCGCGCTCGGCGATCGTCGCGAGTTCGCGATCAAACGCCTCGCGGTCGACGATCGTGGATGGGGTGAACTGGATGATCTCACCCGCGAACACGCGGTCGATCGCTTCGGGCGGCTGATAGGCGAGGATCGCCTTTCCGACGCCGGTGCAATGCGCCGGAGCGCGCTCCATCAGGTTCAGCGAGGTGGAAAGTTCCCTTGCCGAGCCGATCTTGCGCACGACCAGAACGCCCTCGCCATCGAACACCGCAAGGTGAACCGACATGCGGGTGATGCGGTGGAGCTCCTCCATCGCGTCGACGGAGATGCGGTGGATGTCCATGCTCCCGAGAACCGTGCTGCCAAGGCTGAAGAGCTTCAGTCCAAGCCGGTAGCCGCCACGGCGCTTGTCCTGTTCCAGCAGGTCGGCCGAGCGCATGGACGACAGCAGTCGATGTGCCGTGCTCGGAGGGATGTCGAGGCGGCTTGCGATCTCGCTGACGGAGAGGACGTCATCGCGGATCGAGAAGCAGTCAAGAACGCGCATCACCTTGTGAAGCGATTTGATGCCTTCTTCGGAGGTCGGTTTCTTCATGTCGGATCGTTCGTGACTTTGGCTCGCTTCCCGGATTCGCGCCGCGTGGCGCTGAATCCTTGGGTGGGCGCGGCTGATTGCACCATTCTGGTCGTTCTTCCCTAGCGTCTCGCGCAAAACCTAGTTTCGCGCGGTGGTCTTGTAAATCGGCGGCGCGGGTTTCCCCCTCCCGGCGGAGCACGTCCCGGAGGGGCGGACGCGTCGATCATGTTTCAATTTCCACTATATGGGCTAGATTGTCCACCTCTCTCAGAAATATACGCATTTTCCACCTGATCATGCGGGTTTTCCTTGCAAAAAGAGATCATAAATGATTTTCTGGCCCGCATTGTGGAATATGGTGGTTGGTGCGTCGCAGTCGACAGTGCCGGTCCGCCTGTCCGCCGGATCATTCGTGCGGCAATCGGGAGAGGCAAATGCAGGCGGATGCGCCGTACACGGGGGAGGCGTTCGAGCGCTTCTGCGGGGGGGTCGGGCAGGTCACGGGCGTGGCGCTCGAGCGGCGTCCGTCCGTCTGTGTCCAGTATTCCAGCGGCGAGGGAATGCCCTTCGCGCGTATTCCGGATGCCGTGGTGTCTCCCCGTTCCACCGACGGTGTGGCTGCCGTGATGTCGCTGGCTGCCGCCGCCGGTGTGCCGGTGACCTGTCGCGGCGCCGGGACCTCGCTTGAGGGGCAGGTTGTGCCGGTCGCCGGCGGTGTCGTTCTCGACCTGTCGCAAATGAACCGGATCGTGGATGTGTCCTGCGAGGCTCTCGACTGCATCGTCGAGGCCGGCGTGACGCGCAAGAGCCTCAATGCCCATTTGCGCAACACCGGGCTGTTCTTTCCGATCGATCCCGGGGCCGATGCCACCATCGGCGGCATGGTTTCCACCCGCGCGTCCGGCACCCAGGCCGTGCGCTACGGGACGATGAAGGACAATGTCATCGCCGTGACGGTGGTCCTGCCGGACGGTCGTGTGATCCGCACCGGCAGCCGGGCCCGCAAGTCGGCGACGGGCTACGATCTCACCAGCCTGTTTGTCGGGGCGGAGGGAACGCTTGGCGTCGTGACCGAAGTCACGCTGAAACTGGCGCCGCGGCCGGCGTTCCAGCTGTCCGGGATCTGCCAGATCGACGACCTTCCCCAAGCCCTGGCGGTGATCTCCCAGGCCCTGATGCACGGGCTTGAGCCGTCGCGGATCGAATTGCTCGACGCCGTGCAAACCGGCGCCTGTGCCCGCTACTCCCGGCTCGACGCGCTGCGGGAAACCAACACGATCATGTTCGAGTTCGCCGGCGACGAGGCGGACGTGCGCCGCAGGGCAGGGGAGTTTGCCGCGATCTGCCGGGAGGAGGCAGGGGTCTCGCCGGTCTATTTCGAAACACCGGAGATCCACTCGCTTTACTGGGGTGCGCGCGAGCGCTGCTATGAGGCGGCGCTGGCGCTCGCGCCGGGCAAGAAGAACATGGGGACCGACGCCTGTGTTCCGCTCGACCGTCTTGCCGAATGCATCCTGGCAACCAAGCGGTTTATCGGCGAGGCGGGCCTGACGGCGCCGCTCGTCGGCCACGTCGGCGATGGCAATTTCCACCTCGGCATTCTGTTCGATCCGAACGACGCGGAAGAGACCGCCCGCGCCGAGGCGTTGTGCGAGCGTGTGTCGATGCTGGCCATCGAACTGGACGGCGCCTGCTCGGGCGAGCACGGCATCGGTTTGCACAAGCGACATCTGCTGGAGCGCCAGCACGGCGACGCGCTCGCGGTCATGCGGGCGGTCAAGGCCGCGCTCGATCCGGCAGGCCTGATGAACCCGGGAAAGATCTTTCCGGGGTGATGGCCGTCTGACGGTCCCCAACCGCACCTGCGGAAATCCGACAACCAAGAACGGGAGGAAATGAAAATGAGAAAGTTCGCAACCGGTGCCGCCCTGGCGCTTGTCATGGGGCTTGCGGCCCCTCAGGCCTCTGCCGAACAGACCGTGCGCGCGGCCTGGGCCGATCCCAACGATGCCCAGGTCGCGCCGACCTCGGCCTTCATGCAGGTCTTCGAGGCCTCGCTGGAGCGCTTTTCGGGCGGTGAGTTCGACGTGGAGCTGTTCCCCAACGGTCAGCTCGGCGACCAGGCCGCGACCGTCCAGCAGGTTCGCCGCGGTGACATCCAGTTCGCCAATGTGGTGTCCGGCGTCGTCGCATCGCTGCTCTACGAGAAGCTGAGCGTTCTCGACATGCCCTATCTCTTCGCCTCGCGCGCGCATTTCCGCGCGGCGATGGATGCCGACACGCCCTTCATTTCCAAGCTTCTCGACGATGTTGCCGAAGAGACCGGCGTGCGGATCCTGTTCCTGCAGCCCTATGGCTTCCGCAACATGACGACGAAGTCGACCCTGGTGAAGGGACCGGCGGACCTCGACGGCCTGAAGATGCGGACCATGAGCGTCGTGCCGCACCAGAAGATGATGGAATCGCTTGGCGCGACGCCGGTGCCGATCCCCTTCCTCGAGCTCTACACCAGCCTGCAGACCGGTGTGGTCGACGGCCAGGAAAACACCCCGGCCAATATCGTCATCCAGAACTTCGACCAGGTGCAGGGCTATATGAGCGAAACCCAGCACGTGATGACGACCGCGGCCTTCATCACCAACGAGGCGTGGTTCCAGGGCCTTTCGGATGAGGAGCGCACGGCGATCCTTCATGCCGGCGAGGAGGCGATGCTCGCCTACGACGGAACCGGCGCGGTGCAGGACATGCTGTCGGTCGCCAGGATCCGCGACAAGGGCGTGGAGGTCTATACGCCGTCTCCCGAGGAAGTGGCGATGTTCCGCAAGGCGGTTGCCGGTCCGACGCGGGCCTGGGCGGAAGAGAACTTCGGCGAGGCGTTCGTGAGCGACTTCTTCGCGCATATGGCCGGGTTCGAAGGCAAGTTCTAGCCGCGTTCCACTGTGGTGTTCAACCGGGGGCGGGCAACCGCCTCCGGTCCTGCACGCAAGGATTTCCGATGTTTTCCAAACGTTTGAAAACGGTCTGCCGCCACGCCGACCAGGCGTTGCAGCTCGCCACGGGCGCGATGGTGGCGGCGTCGCTGCTGGTGATGTTCGCTTGCGTGCTCTACCTCGTGGCCGGACGGTATTTCTTCGGCCTGTCTGTGTTCTGGGGCGAGGAAGTTGCGCGCTACGCCATGATCTACATGGCGTTTCTCGGCGCCTCCACCGCGCTGCGCGCCAATCAGCATCCGCGCCTGTCCCTGCTGTTCGAGATCCTGCCCGGCGTCATTCAGGCGGTCGCGCGCTTGGCGATCAACCTCGGGCTCGTCCTGGTCTCGATGATCTTCATTGTCTACGGCTACGAGTTCTTCACCTTCGACGGCATCATGCGCACCCCGGCCTTGCGCATCCGCTACTACTGGGTCTTCGCAATCATCCCCGTCGGCGGCGTGCTTTTGCTTCTGCATGTCCTGGCCGCGCAGGTCTTTCCGAGCCGTTTCACCATCATGGGCGGTGACGACCTTCCGACGGAGGCGAACCGATGACCCCCTTCGCCGCCATGCTGCTGTGTTTCGTCGCGCTCGTCGCGCTGAGCTTTCCGCTCGCCTTCTCGATGCTTCTTGCCTGCGCGCTCTATCTCGTCATGTCGGGCCAGTCCCTGACGTTGCTCATTCAGCAGCTGTTCAGCGGGCTCGACATCTTCACCATCATGGCGATCCCCTTCTTCATGCTGGCCGGTGACCTGATGGTGGCCTCCGGCACGGCCGACAGGCTCCTGCGTTTCGCCCAGCTTCTGGTCGGGCGGCTCAAGGGCGGGACCGGCTATGTGAATATCGTTGCCAGCATGCTCTTCGGCGGCTGTTCCGGCTCGGCCATCGCCGATATCGCAGCGCTTGGACGCACTCAGGTGCGCATGATGGAAAAGAGCGGTTTCACGCGCGAGTTCAGCGCCGCGCTCACCATCGCCACCTCGATCAAGGGGGCGATCATTCCGCCCTCGATCCCGCTCGTGCTGGTGGGGGCCGTCTCCGGCACCTCGATCGGTGGCATGCTGATCGGCGGGCTGGTTCCCGGACTGCTTGTCGGGATCACGCTTGCCGTCGCGGTGTTCTGGACGACCCGTCACACAGTGCTCGCCAAGAGCGAACCGCTTAGCAGGCGTGAAAAACTGAAAATCGTGGTGGAATCCGTTCCGTTCCTGATGATGCCGGTCATCATCCTGGGCGGCATCCTGTCCGGTGTCTTTACCCCGACAGAAGCGTCCGCCGCCGCGGTCGCCTGGGGGTTCGGCCTGTGGCTGATCGAGCGCAAGGGCCGGCCCGATCCGCGCGAACTCTTCCTGATCCTGCTGCGCAGCGGCACGCTGTCGGGCGCGGTGCTGCTGCTGACCGGCGCGGCAAACGTCTTTTCATGGATCCTTGCCACCGAGCAGGTGCCGGCGCAGATCGCCTCCTTCGTGTTTTCTCTCACGGACGAGCCGGCTCTCATTCTCCTGATCATCATGGTGTTCCTGCTCCTGTGGGGAACGGTGATGGACATGTTGCCGGCGATCTTCATCGTCATCCCGATCCTGCTGCCGCTCGCCACCGAGATCGGGATCGATCCGGTCCATTTCGGGGTGATCTGCACCTTTAACCTCGTGATCGGCCTGATAACGCCGCCCTACGGAACCGCACTGTTCACCGGGTCGATCGTGCTCGGCATGCCGATCGAGCGGATCGTGCGGAACATTTTCCCGTTCTTCTGCGCAGCCGTCTTCGTGCTGCTCATCATCACCTATGTGCCGGAAACGGTTCTCGCCCTGCCGCGCGCCCTTGGCCTGCTGTGAGCCGTAGGGGCCGTCGTTCGAGACAAGGAGTTACCCATGACGAAAATCATCAACGCCCCCGGGACGTACGTGGACGAAAGCCTCGAGGGTCTGTGTCTGGCGCATCCCTCGCTCAAGCTGGTTGGCGACGAATGCCGCGTGGTTGTCCGCAGCCGCCCGAAGTCCGCCGGCAAGGTCGGGATTGCCTCGGGCGGAGGCTTTGGCCATCTGCCGCTTTTCTGCGGATATGTCGGGCCGGGCCTGCTCGATGCCTGTGCGGTCGGCAACGTCTTCGAGGGGCCGACCGTCGGCACGTCGCTGGACAGCATCCTGAACGCCGACACCGGGGCCGGGGTGCTCTGCCTCATCGGCAATTACGGCGGCGACCGCATGAATTTCGAAATGGCGGCTTCGATGGCCGAGGACGACGGCATCCGCAGCGAACTCGTCCTCGGGACCGACGATGTCGCGAGCGCGACGGAGGAGGAAAAGGACAAGCGCCGGGGCGTTGCCGGGCTGCTGTTCGCCTATAAATGCGCCGGTGCGGCCGCGGAAGAGGGGCGCGATCTTGCCGAAGTGGCGCGGATCGCGCGCAAGGCCGTCGACCGAACGCGCACGATCGGCTTTGCGCTGGCCCCCTGCCTGATGCCGGGGCGCGACGCGCCGGCTTTCGAGGTCGCTCCGGGAACGGTTGAATTCGGCATGGGCATCCACGGCGAGCCCGGCCTGTGGCGCAAGCCGTTTTCCTCGGCGGAGGCGCTGGCTGAGGAGATGGTCGACAAGCTGCTCGCCGAAAAGGTCTCGGAGACCTCGTCGAGGGTCGCCCTCCTGGTCAACAGCCTGGGCGCATCGCCCTATGAGGAGCTGTTCATTCTCCATCGCAGCGTCCGCGCCCATCTTGCCGACCACGGGATCGAGATCGCGCGGGTCATGGTCGGGCCGTTCGTGACCTCGATGGAAATGGCTGGGGCCTCGGTGAGCCTTTGCTTCCTCGATGAGGAGCTTGAAACGATGCTCGCCGCGCCCGCGCAGTGCCCGTTCTGGGCGGTATCCTGACATGGCGATTTCCGCAAAAGACATCAGTGCCGCGATTGCGCGGATCCAGGCCGGGATCGAGCCGGTCGAACGCCGTCTCAACGCGGCGGATTCCCGCCTTGGCGACGGCGATACCGGAACCATGCTGGCACGTTTGATCGGGGTCATGAGCAGCCAGTCGCCGGATCCGTCCGCGAGTGTGGGAGCCTATCTCTCGCAACTGGCGAAGGCGGCCGCGCGCTCCACCGGGTCAAGCTTCGGCACGCTGATCATCGCCGCCCTGATGGCGACGGGCCGGGAGACGAAGGAGCGCGACAGCATCGCCGTCGACGACGTCGCGGATCTTCTCGGCGTGGCCCGTCGGGAAATGACCGCGCGCTCGGGAACCGGGGAAGGGTCGAAGACCGTGATCGACAGTCTGGCGCGGCTCGAGGCGGAGACCCGTGGCGCCGGCTCGCGCGCCGACCTGGCGCAGCGGGCGCTGGCCGCCGTCGATGCGGCACTGGACGACTTTCGCGACCTGCCGTGCCGCGTCGGCCGGGCCCGCATTCATGAAGCCAGCTCGATCGGTCATGACGATCCCGGAATGCTGGCCGTGGCCCTCCTCGTGCGGGCAGCCGCAGGGCCGAAGGCGGCTGCCGATACGGACATCGAATGATCCGGCGCACACGCTTAACCCCCGAGAGGATACCGACATGCACAAGCACCTGATAGCAGGTCGATGGAGCGACGGCCGTCGCCCGCTCGAAACCGCCACCGCCGCCATCGATGCCGCCTGTGTCGCCGCCGAGGAGGCATTCTGGAGTTTTGGCTCTTCGACCCGGGCGGAGCGTGCGCGCTTTCTCGAGGCAATCGCCGATGAGATCGAGGCGAGGGGCGCAGAGATCACGCGCGTCGCGGTCGGTGAGACCGGATTGCCGGAGGCCCGGCTGGAGGGGGAACGGGGCCGCACCACCGGCCAGTTGCGCCTGTTCGCCCGAATGATTGAAGCGGGTGACCATCTCGACATTCGCGAGGACCCCGCGTTGCCGGACCGCCAGCCTGCTCCGCGTCCCCGCCTCAGTCTCGTCCAGCGGCCGATCGGTCCCGTGGCGGTCTTCGGCGCGTCGAATTTCCCGCTGGCGTTTTCCGTGGCCGGCGGCGACACCGCCTCGGCGCTTGCTGCCGGTTGCCCGGTGGTGGTGAAGGGTCATCCCGCGCATCCCGGCACCGGTGTGCTGGTGGCCGAAGCGATCCGCGCGGCGATCGAGGCGCGGGGATTTCATCCAGGCGTTTTCTCGCTCGTTCAGGACGGCACGCATGAAGCCGGGCAGGCCCTGGTAACCCACCCGCTCATTCGCGCTGTGGGCTTTACCGGGTCCCTTGCGGGAGGGCGGGCACTCTTCGATCTTTGCGCCACCCGGCCCGAACCCGTTCCCTTCTTCGGGGAACTGGGGAGCGTGAACCCGATGTTCCTGCTTCCCCATGCCGTTGCCGCGCGCGGCGCCGAGATCGCGGCCGGCTGGGCCGGCTCGCTGACGCTGGGCGTGGGGCAGTTCTGCACCAAGCCCGGGATCGCGGTCGTTGTTCGCGGATCGCACGCCGATGCCTTTGCGGCGGCCGCCGTCGCCGCGCTTTCCGAGACCGACAGGCAGGTGATGCTGACCGACGCGATCGCGCAAGGCTACCGGGCAGGCCGCGACCGTGTCGCGGGGAGCGCCGGTGTCGAGGCGATGCTTTCGTCGCCCTGCGCGGATCGCTTCGCAGCACCATCTCTTTATCGCACCACCGGCAAGACCTGGCTCGCGACCGAAGAGCTCGGAGAGGAGGTGTTCGGTCCTCTCGGCTTGATCGTCGAAGTGGAAGACATGGCGGAGATGCGTCGGGTCGCCGAAAGCCTGAAGGGGCAACTGACCTGCACGCTGCACGTCGAGCCTGCCGACACGGACACCGCGCGCATGCTTCTGCCGGTGCTGGAGCGCAAGGCCGGTCGCGTGCTCTCCAACGGGTTTCCGACCGGAGTGGAGGTCTGCGACGCGATGGTCCACGGAGGCCCCTATCCCGCCTCCACGAATTTCGGCCACACGTCGGTCGGGACCCTTGCCATCCGCCGGTGGCTCCGGCCCGTCTGCTATCAAAACATGCCCGATACGCTTCTCCCGCCGGATCTGGCCTGATCATGCCGGCTTAAATC
>PARB01000098.1 GCA_002709505.1 Paracoccaceae bacterium
CGCATCGGTGATCGCGTTGATCACCGCCGGCGGCGAGCCGATGGCGCCGGCCTCGCCGCAGCCCTTCATGCCGAGCGGATTGCCCGGACATTCGGTGACCGTCGTCATCAGCCGGTAGGACGGCACGTCGTCGGCGCGCGGCATGGTGTAGTCCATGTAGGAGGCCGAGAGCAGCTGGCCGTCCGCGTCATAGGCGGCGTTCTCCAGAAGCGCCTGGCCGATGCCCTGGGTCAGGCCGCCATGCACCTGGCCCTCGACGATCATCGGGTTGATGATCGTGCCGAAGTCGTCGGCGGCGACGAAGTCCACCACCTCGGTCTTGCCGGTTTCCGGATCGACCTCGACCTCGCAGACATAGGTGCCAGCCGGGAAGGTGAAGTTGGTCGGGTCGTAGAAGGCGCCTTCCTTCAGGCCCGGCTCCATGCCTTCCGGCATGTTGTGGGCGGTATAGGCGGCCAGCGCCACCTGGAAGAAGGGAAGCTCCTTGTCGGTGCCGGCGACCTTGAAGGTGCCGCCTTCCAGCGTGATGTCGCCCTCGGAGGCTTCCATCAGATGGGCGGCGAGCTTCTTGGCCTTGGCCTCCACCTTGTCGAGTGCCTTGGAGATCGCCGACATGCCGACCGCGCCGGAGCGCGAGCCGTAGGTGCCCATGCCGAACTGCACCTTGTCGGTGTCGCCATGGACGATGGAAACCGTGTCGAGACCGACGCCGAGGCGCTCGGCCACGAGCTGGGCGAAGGTGGTCTCATGGCCCTGGCCGTGGCTGTGCGACCCGGTGAGGACCTCGATAGTGCCGACCGGATTGACCCGCACCTCCGCCGATTCCCACAGGCCGACGCCGGCGCCGAGCGAGCCGACCGCCTGGGACGGCGCGATGCCGCAGGCCTCGATGTAGCAGGACAGGCCAATGCCGCGCAGCTTGCCGCGACGGGCGGCCTCCGCCTTGCGGGCGGCGAAGCCGTCGTAGTCGATCGCCTTCAGCGCCGCATCGAGGGAGGCGTCGTAGTCGCCCGCGTCGTAGCACATGATCACCGGCGTCTGGTGCGGGAAGGAGCGGATGAAGTTCTTGCGGCGGAACTCGGCCGGATCCATGCCGATCTCGCGCGCCGTTGTCTCCATCAGCCGTTCCAGCAGATAGGTCGCCTCCGGGCGGCCCGCGCCGCGGTAGGCATCGACCGGCGTGGTGTTGGTGTAGACCGTCTTCACGTTGCAGTGGATCGCCGGGATGTCGTACTGGCCCGACAAGAGCGTTGCATAGAGATAGGTCGGCACCGAGGAGGAGAACAGCGACATATAGGCGCCGAGGTTCGCCACCGTCTTGACCCGGAGGCCGATGATCTTGTTGTCGGCGTCGAGCGCGACTTCCGCTTCCGAATGGTGGTCGCGGCCATGCGCGTCCGTCAGGAAGGCCTCGGTGCGATCCGACGTCCATTTGACCGGCACGCCGGTCTTCTTGGAGGCCCAGAGGCAGACCATCTCTTCGGGGTAGATATAGATCTTGGAGCCGAAGCCGCCGCCGACATCGGGTGCGATCACGCGGAGCTTGTGCTCAGGCGCGATGTTGTAGAAGGCGGAGAGCACCAGCCGCGCCACATGCGGGTTCTGCGAGGTGGTCCACAGCGTGTAGTGCTCGTCGGCCTCCTCGTAGTGGGCAAGGGCCGCGCGCGGCTCCATCGGGTTGGGCACCAGACGGTTGTTGCGGATTTCCATCTTGGTGACATGGGCGGCGGAGGCGAAAGCCGCCTCCGTGGCTGCCTCGTCGCCGATCTCCCAGTCGTAGATCAGGTTGCCTTCGGCTTCCGGATGGATCTGCGGCGCGCCGGGCTTCAGCGCGTCGAGACTGTCGACCACCGCGTCGAGCGCCTCGTAGTCGACCACCACCGCATCGGCGGCATCGCGGGCCTGGGCGCGGGTCTCGGCCACGACCACCGCAACCGCCTGGCCGACGTGGCGCACCGTCTCGTGCTCCAGCGCGCGCCAGGCGCCCATCTTCATCGGCGTGCCGTCCTTGGAGTGGATCATCCAGCCGCAGATCAGGTTGCCGACGCCGTCGGCCGCCAGTTCCTCGCCGGTCAGAACCGCGATCACGCCGGGCATCGCGCGCGCCGCGTCGGCGTCGAGCGAGGTGACCTTGGCGTGGGCGTGCGGCGAGCGCACGAAGGCGGCATGGCACATGCCGGCGACCGCCATGTCGTCCGTATAGCGGCCCTTGCCGGTGATGAAGCGCTTGTCCTCGCGCCGGGTAACCCTTGCGCCAATGCCTTCTGCTGAACCTGTCATGTGCATCCTCCCATGCGGTCTCCTGCAGGCCGTTTCGCGGCGCGCGGAGACCCTTGACCTGTGCAATCCCTCAAGGTGTCCGTTTCTGCGGTCCCCGTTCGCGGGGATCGGCGGCCCCGTGCGGCGGAGCTTCCTCCGCCTGTCGGGACGCGCGGTTGCCCGCGCCCGTGTCCCGTCGTCCGCCCGTCGCGCCCCCCGCGCGACCGGCCCGAGCCGCCGCCAGCCCTATTCGGCCGCCGTCTTCATCCCCGCCATGGCCTCGCTCGCCGCGGCAATCGCCTTGACGATGTTGTGATAGCCGGTGCAGCGGCAGATGTTGCCCTCCAGCTCCGCGCGGATCGTCGCCTCGTCGAGCGGCGCGCCAAGGCGGTTCACCATGTCGACAGCGGCCATGATCATGCCCGGCGTGCAGAAGCCGCACTGAAGACCGTGATGCTCGCGGAAGGCCGCCTGCATCGGGTGCAGCTCGCCGCCGGAGGCCAGGCCCTCGATGGTGGTCACCTCGGCGCCGTCCGCCTGGGCGGCCAGCATGGTGCAGGACTTCACCGCCTTGCCGTTGACATGCACGACACAGGCGCCGCATTGCGACGTGTCGCAGCCGACGTGGGTCCCGGTCAGCCCTGCGCCCTCCCGCAGGAACTCGACCAGCAGCGTGCGGCCCTCCGCCGGTTTCGACACGCTCTTTCCATTCACCGTCATGGTCACATTGGCCATGCTGTTCCTCCCTCTCAAACGTCAGACCCGCTCGCCGGGCGCTTGTTTCCGATGTTCCCTCGCCGAGTGTAGCGTCCTGCCCGCACCCGGCAATTTGCAAATGCGAAAAACCGCTAGCTCATCACCGCCAGAATGACGATCACCGCCGCCAGCGCGATCAGTCCCCAGACCATCGGACCGCCGAAAGCGCCGCGACCGGCGGCCGTCTCGACCTCCGTTTCGACCTCGTGCATTGCCTTTTCCACCCGCTCCTCGACGTCGTGGGCGGCCTCGCTGACGGACGACGCGAAGGAGCGCTCCTCCCCTGCGGCCGGCGCCGCCGTGTCCGGGGCCTTTTCGGCAGGCGCGGGGGCGGGCGTCGGCGCAACCACCGTCTCGTCGGGACCGGCGACCGGCTCGCCGGCGGCCCGGAACGGTGCCGGCTCTGCCGGTGCGGACGCTGCGTCGGCGGGCGCAGATGCTGCGTCGGAGGTGCCGGCATCGCCCTCGACGATATCCTTGAAACTGGAGAAGAACTCGTCGGCCATCTTGCGCGAGGTGGAGACGATCAGCCGGCTGCCGAGCTGGGCCAGCTTGCCGCCGACCTGCGCCTTGACCTCATAGGTGAGCACCGTCTCCTCGCCGTCCTCGGCGAGCGACACGTCGGCAGCGCCCTTGGCGAAGCCCGCGACACCGCCCTTGCCTTCGCCGACGATGGTGTAGCTCTCCGGCGGGTTGAGGTTTTCCAGCGTCACCGCACCCTTGAAGGTCGCCTTCACGGGGCCGATCTTGGCGACGACGGTGGCGGACATTTCGGTGTCCGAACTCTTCTCCAGCTCCTTGCAGCCGGGAATGCACCGGCGCAGGACGTCGGGGTCGTTCAGCGCGTCCCACACCGCCGCTCGGGAGGCGCGGATCCGATACTCGCCACTCAAGTCCATAAACTTCATCCTCCGGCTGGACCGTCGCGGAACTGTACGGTTGTGGCAATTTACACCACAACCCGACACCCCTCGCAAGCGGTCACTCTGACACTTGGGCGCTAGCTTGGCCAAGCCGGCGCACGCTTGCAAGTCTTTGAAAGACAATTGGCTGCAAAGTTCTCTTTGGTGCAGGGCAGCATGGCCAGGGAGACCGCCGGACAATCGGGCATTGCCGCCGGTTGCGCCGCTTGCGCCGCGCCCGACAGGGCGAAACGGGTTTCGCTTTTTCCGAAATTGCTCTAAGGCGATCCTGCAAAACCCAGACAGTCCGAGCCGCTTTTCAAAGAGGTCCCTCGCGTGACCGACGCCCCTTCCCCGCTTCGCCCCGCCGCGCCCGGCTCCGCCCCCCGCGCCGCATGGCCGACCATGCTGGAAACCCGCGGCTGGGAGGACTATGCGCTTCTCGACTTCGGGCTGGGGCGCAAGCTGGAACGCTACGGCGATGTCGTTGTCGACCGCCCCGAACCGCAGGCGATGGGCCGGCGGCACCTCAGCGATGCGGCGTGGGACGCGGCCGACGCCGTCTTCACCGGACAGGACGACGACGACGGGCCCGGCCGCTGGCGGCTCAACCGCGACCTGCCGGAAACCTGGCAGATGCGCTACGGCAAGGCGGCGTTCCTCGGGCGCTTCATGTCGTTTCGCCATGTCGGCGTCTTTCCCGAACAAGCGGCGCACTGGCAGTGGATGGCGGATACCATCGAGAAGACCCCGGCGGAACGGCCGCTGAAGGTTCTCAATCTCTTCGGCTACACCGGTCTCGGCTCGCTGATCCCGGCGAGCGTCGGCGCGCAGGTCACGCATATCGACGCCTCGAAAAAAGCGATCGGCTGGGCGCGCGAGAACCAGGAGCTGTCCGGCATGGAGGATCTGCCGATCCGCTGGATCTGCGAGGATGCGATGAAATTCGTCGCCCGCGAGGTCAAGCGCGGCAACACCTATGACGGCATCCTGCTCGACCCGCCGAAATACGGACGCGGCCCGAAGGGCGAGGTCTGGGAGCTGTTCGACAGCCTGCCGGAAATGCTGCCGATGATCGAGAAGATCCTCGCCCCCGACGCCCGCTTCGTCATCCTCACCGCCTATGCGATCCGCTCCAGTTTCGTCGCCCTGCACGAGATCATGTCGGAAACGCTCGAAACCCGCGGCGGCCTGCTGGAATCCGGCGAGCTTGTGCTGCGCACCCCCGATGGCGGGCGGGCGCTGTCGACCTCCATGTTCAGCCGCTGGAGCATGCCATGAGCGAGCGTCCGCCTTTCTCGGACGCCGCTTCGCGGCGGGTCGCCGGCAGCGTCAAGCAGATCACGTCCTTCTCCAACCCGCTGGTGAAGGACATCAAGGCGTTGGTCGCCCAGCGCAAGCACCGCCAGCGCAGCGGCCGCTTCGTCGCCGAAGGGCTGAAGCTTGCCACCGACGCGCTTGCCGCCGGCTGGGGCATCGACATGCTGGTGCTCGGTCCCGAGGCGCGCGAGAGCGAGACGGCCCGCGAGGTCGCCGCCACCGCCCGCGCCCGTGGCGCCACCATTCTCGAGGTGTCGACGCCGGTGCTCGCGGCCATGACCCGGCGCGACAATCCGCAGATGGTCGTCGGCGTCTACGAACAGCGCCTGCTCGACGGCGCGGAGCTGACCCGCGCGCTCAAGGCGGATCCCGCCGCCGTCTGGGTGGCGCTCGATCACGTGCGCGATCCGGGCAACCTCGGCACCATCCTGCGCACCGCCGATGCGGTGGGAGCGAAGGGCGTCATTCTCGTCGGCGAGACCACCGACCCCTTTGCGGTTGAGGCCGTGCGCGCCACCATGGGGTCGCTGTTCCACGTGCCGCTGGCGCGCATGACCCGCGCCGCCTTTCAGGAGATGGCGGCAAGCTGGCCGGGCACGCTGGTCGGCACGCACCTCAAGGGGTCGACCGACTACCGCGCGATTTCCTACGAGCGCCCGACGCTGCTCCTGATGGGCAACGAACAGGCCGGCCTGCCGGACGAGATGGCGAATGCCTGCACGACCCTTGCCCGCATCCCGCAGGTGGGCGAGGCCGACAGCCTGAACCTCGCGGTCGCCACAGGCGTCATGCTTTACGAGATCCGCCGCGGCGATCTCTCCCTCGACGCCTGAGGCGACCGGCTCGGCGGTCCGGGGCAACGCCTATTTGTTGAGCGTCACGGTCTTGTTCGCCCCGAGAACCTCGATGCCCTTCTTGCCCATCGTGTGGGTCACGTCGAGCGCCTCTGCATAGGGCGCGACCGCGGGCAACACGATGCCCGACACGCACCCGACAACCTCGACGCCCCAATAGTCCGGCTGCATGACGTAATAAAGCGGCCGCAGTTCGACCCTCATCGAGACGGTGGGTTTCTCGCCGCTGACGACCAGGAACATCCGCTTGCCGCCCTCTTCGGTGCGCAGGTCCGCCTTGTCGAAATCGATCAGGCGGCAGCTTTGGGACGCCGGTTGCGCTTGAAGCTTTTCAATGAGTTCCATATTCCCCTCCCAGGGTCTTTATCCGACGGTCGGCTTCGATCCCGTGAAAACCGGGCGAAGTTCCCGCCATGTCAAAAAACAGAATTTGAAATACGTCTCTTTCACGGCGTTAACACGCCAGACGAGAGATTATCACGAACACACGCAGAAGGACCATCCACTCATGCGCCTGTTTGTCTTCGGCCTCGGTTTCTCCGCCAGCGCCTTCGTCGAGCGGATCGCCCCCGACTGCGACTGGATCGGAGCCACGACCCGCAGCGCGGAGAAGGCGGAGCAAATGCGCGAACGCGGCATCACCCCGTTCCTGTTCGACGGCACCTCCCCCGGAGACGGCATCGCCGAGGCGCTAGCGAACGCGACCCATGTGCTGGTGTCCATCGCGCCCGATGCGGAAGGCGATCCGGTGCTGACCCATCACGGCGCGGATATCGCCGCGCATCCGCCCGCATGGATCGGCTATCTCTCCACCGTCGGCGTCTATGGCAATCACGACGGCGGCTGGGTCGACGAGGAGACGATCTGCCGGCCGGTCTCGAAGCGCTCCGTGCAACGCGTCGCCGCCGAAACCGGATGGACGCGGCTTGGCGAAAAGGCCGCCATCCCTGTGCAGATTTTCCGGCTCTCCGGGATCTACGGACCCGGACGCAATGCGCTGGCGACGATGGAAAAGGGCAAGGCGCGGCGGCTGATCAAGCCGGGCCAGGTGTTCAACCGCATCCATGTCGCCGATATCGCCGGCGCGCTTGCCGCCGCCCTGTCAAAATCGCTTGCAAGCCGCATCTACAATGTCACCGACGACGAGCCCGCCCCGCCGCAGGACGTCGTCGCCTATGCCGCCAAACTGCTGGACGTCCCGCCCCCGCCGGAGCAGGACTTCGAAACCGCCGAGCTCACGCCGATGGCGCGCTCCTTCTACGGCGAGAACAAACGCGTCTCCAACGCCCGCGTGAAGAGCGAGCTCGGCTATGCGTTCCAATACCCGACCTACCGCAAGGCGCTCGATGCATTGTATCGCGAGGGGTGGAAGTGAACGACTTCCCAACTCCCCGAATTCAGTTGATTTTTCATGAGTAATTACTCATAATTCTTATATGAACAACAAGCGCCGCTTGCTGAAGCAACTCCGCTGGGTCGGTTCCAGCTACAATGACTTCATGGAGTTCCCCGAGCCGGTGCACGACACTGTCGGATACGCCCTGCATCGAGCGCAGGAAGGCAAGGCACCCCGGAACGCCAAGAAAATGAAAGGCGCGCAAAGTGGCGCTGTAGAGGTGATCGCAGACCATGACGGCGATACCTTTCGCGCTGTTTACACGGTGAAATTCTCGGAGGTTATCTACATCCTCCACGCCTTCCAGAAGAAATCGAAGAAGGGCATTGCAACGCCCAAGAAGGATCTGGACCTCATCAAGCAGCGACTGCGGCTTGCGGAAAAGGACTACAGGCAAAACGGGCCCGAACAGGAATCTCGGACATGAACAACGAACACGTGAAAATCGGCAGCCGCAATGTCTTTGCGGATCTCGGCTATCCCGACCCGCAAACGCATCACCTCAAGGCGCAGATCGTCAGCGAGATCGAGGACATCATCAGCGATCGCAAACTGACCCAAAAGGCCGCTGGCGCGGTGATGGGCATTTCCCAGCCGGAAGTGTCACGGATGCTGAACGGTCGGTTCCGCGAATACTCGGTGGAACGCCTGATGGGCTTCCTCACGCTGTTCAATCGCGATGTCGAAATCGTGGTGAAACGCCGCGACACGGAGACGGGCACGGGACAGGTGACCTTTAGCGGCGCGCAGGCGCTGGGTGGTTAGACCCCGCCACCAACCGAGATATATTAGTTGCACAGAAAAGAACCTTACAACCGCATAACTTTACCTGTAAGCTGGTTGTTCACAACGCGGTAAACGGCGTAGAGTCGAAGGTTTTTGCAACGGTTTTTCGTACTCTACGAATTCAACGGATTGGCTGTGGCAAAACTTTGTCGCAAAAAGATAGGCGAATTTCCGCTCTGAGCACGATTTTACCGAATGCTGCTTTTTCAACCAATGACCACTTTCTGCAGCCTAAGATTCATGAACGGATACGCACCCACTTGGTAACTTAGGCCGATTCGACAAATGACACTAGGTGATGTAGGTGCGATAATACTTCGTTTTTTAGGATAGATCATGCTTGGTTCCGCGCTCTATTTTCCGCATATTGATGTTCACGATCCAGCTTGGCTGCGTTCGGCGATTTTGTTTTGGGACGAGATTCAAACAATCGCACCAAGCGCAATCAAAAAACCCTATCGACATGAAGACACGAAGATCTGCCAAGCAGAAGGCTATTTACGCCCCCTAAGATGCGATCTGCATCCGCATGTGATCGAAGATTTGGGGCGAAAAATATTGCGCCTCGGGGATCGCGGAAACGACAATTGGTGGCATACTAATGGAATTAAAAAACCAGTCTTTCAATCGGTTCGTCAGGCTGATGAAATTACTTGGGATCTTGAAGACGCATTTCATGAATTGGGGATGCATCCAGGAAAAATGTCGCCCGAAATCAGGGAATTGGCATTTCAGTTTGGATTGAGCAGAGTGCATCGTGGTAAAGTGCCCCCAGATGTCCGGAGAATCTTTCGCGATCTTAACATGGCGCTAATGCACCCTGAAAAAATGCCTGTTGTACTAAGGCGCTTGTTTGAGAGGTGGCAACCCAACGGTCCCCATGATGGGGAATGGCTCCTTGTCGATAGTCGATTTGCTGATGCATATATGTCGGCACTTGCCGCACAGCTTTCGAAACAGCTAACGATGTCGCCACTAACGTCCTACGAGCGTGCTCAAGGAATGTCATTCCGGTTTATGTTTGACGATGTGGTGGATTCCTCCCCAGATAACGCCCCCGGTGCAATGGTTGGTGTCGTTATGAGAGGATTGCGTGTAGATGCATCTGTACCGGTGGCCAAGTTGCTAAAATTTCGACAATCCCGAAAAGATCAATATTTGGATTTTGCAGGTAAGATTTCGGAACTATCCGAAAAGCTGGCAAAGGCCGGGGAGGTTGAAGGTGAAGAGCTGTTTGATAGGGCGCAGAAAGCATATGATAGAGACATTGAGCCCAGCCTGCGCGCTCTGAAACGTGAACTTAGCAATCAGTCGATTTCCGCCGTTTGGGCAGGTGCGTATAGGGCGATTACGATTTCCGTGCCATCTGCTGGGGCGCTTGCTTATTTTACCGGCCTAACTGGACCCGCACTTCTCGGAGCTGGAGCCGCTCTTGCGGCAGCAGACATCGGTGTTCGGGGGTACTTGGCGGGACAAAAAGCTCGGGCGGTTAACCCGTTTTCTTATCTGCATGACATTAACGAGAATTTCGGACTGCCCGAATTTGTTGAAACATAGCAGGCTTGATTGTCTGTTGTGGCGGCATGATTCGTCCAAATGAAAAAGCCTTGAATTAGTGAAAGCGGCCATTGGCGCAACCGATGCGAATTCACACTTTGTCCGCAACTCGGTAATTCAATAGGACGTTGCAAAATGGATCCTTTTTGCAATGTTCGATTCTTGATCTGATAGCCAAAATTTGAAATCCGTTCGAACCAGACTCAGTTGCTCATCACTAAGCCATTTCATCAACGCAGAGTTACGTCCGGAGCTTTGTCACGAATTCGAACTCCGGTTGCCGAAAACGTCTGCGAGACTCATGCTGAGAGGCTGTCCTGCACGCCTCTTCCCCCTCACCGTCCCGCGAAACTCCGCTCCGCCACCTTCCCCGCAATCTCCAGGATCAGCTTCTTGCGCACGGCGTCGGCGAAGGTTCCGGGGCTGTCGGCGGTGACGACGAAGGAGCCGGGGCCGCCGATGATGCGCTCGGCGAAGGCGTCTTCGAGCACGTAGGAGGCCGGGCGGCCCGAGCAGTGGCGGCAGAGCACGGCGAGCCCGTTGATGACGATGCCCGACGCCACGACCTCGGCCCGTGCCGTTTCCAGCGGCGGGCCGTTCCAGTTGTTGGCGCTGTCGGCGGAAAGGTCGATCACCCGGCGGATGCCCTGATACTGGTTTTCCTCGATCATGCGCTTGCCCTTGAGCAGCGCCGCGCCGATGGCGTTGCGCCCGTAGGCGCGGCGCGGCGGCACCAGCAGCGCGGCCGCGAAGCGCTCGGCCGAGGCCCTGCCGTCAATCACCGTCCAGTCGACGACAACGTCCTGCGACCCGGCATCGGCCCATTCCACGTAAGCGACGACGATCTTGCCGTAGGCATTGCCGGCAATAGCGGAGAGCACCGCCGGATCGGTGATCGCCCGGGCGTAGCCCTCGCGCTGAAAGCGGATCTCCGCGTCATCGATTGAGCCGGTCGCATCGGCGAGCAGCACAAGCTCGAGATCGAGATAGGGGTCGGCCCCGGTCTGGGCCCGCAGCGACCCGGCCCCGGCCATCATCCCGAACAGGATCAGCGCAAGGCCGATGGCAAAGGACAAGAGACGATCGCGGGCGCCGGCCCCGCCCGTTTGCCGAGTGTTCGTCCGCCGCTCCGTCTCCATGCGCATCTCCTCCGCCACATCGACCTGACCCGGAGTAAGGTGGGGCAGTTCGCCGGGACGACCAGTGGCAGGGCGGTTTCGGGCACCGGACCGCGACGGAGAGCGAAAAAGCGGCCGGCCCGCTGGACCTTCGCGCGCGTTGCCCCACAATCAGGAAAGCCCCCGCGCGGGGCACGTGAGGACAGAGGGAGACACAGATGTCGGAACCGGTAATTGCACAAAACACCCCCATTCCGGTGGAGGTCGAGGCCGGCAAGACCTATTTCTGGTGTGCCTGTGGCCGCAGCAAGAAGCAACCGTTTTGCGACGGCAGCCACGCCGGCACCGACATCACGCCGGTGAAATACACCGCCGATGCCGACAAGAAGGCGTTCTTTTGCGCCTGCAAGCACAGCGGCAAGGCGCCGCTGTGCGACGGAACGCATTCCCGTCTCTAGAGGTTCCAGAAACCTGTTGACGCACGCAGCAACGCCTCAGGCGAAGGCGTTGCTGCGCGTGCGGTTGACGGCATCCTGCCAGCCGGCATAGAGCGCCTCGCGGTCGGCGTCCGCCATCTCGGGCTCGAACCGGCGATCGAGACGCCAGCGCTCGGCAAAGGCGGCTTCGTCGGGCCACACGCCTGCCTTGCGGCCCGCGAGCCAGGCCGCGCCCAGCGCCGTCGTCTCCAGCACTTGCGGCCGGTCGACCGGCGCGCCCAGGATGTCGGCGAGGAACTGCATGGTCCAGTCCGAAGCGGTCATGCCGCCGTCAACGCGCAGCACGATGGCCGCCATTTCCTCGCCCGCGCCGGTGATATGCGTCGCATCGGCGCGCATGGCATCGATCAGGTCGCGGGTCTGGTAGCCGACGCTTTCCAGCGCGGCACGGCAGAAGTCCGCCGGTCCGCTTGCCCGCGACAGGCCGAAGATCGCGCCGCGCGCGTCCGGATCCCAATAGGGGGCGCCGAGCCCGACGAAGGCCGGCACCATGTAAATGCGGTTCTTCGGGTCCGCCTGCACGGCGAGGTCCTGGCTTTCGGCGGCGCTGCCGATGATCTTCAGCCCGTCGCGCAGCCACTGCACGGCGCTGCCGGCAACGAAGATCGAGCCTTCCAGCGCATAGGTCGTCTTGCCGTCGAGCCGGTAGGCAATGGTCGACAGCAGCCGGTTGGTGGAGGCCACGCGGGTTTCGCCGGTGTTGATCAGCGCGAAACAGCCGGTGCCATAGGTCGATTTCACCATGCCGGGCGCGAAACAGGCCTGACCGACGGTCGCGGCCTGCTGGTCGCCGGCAACACCCAGGATCGGCAGCTCCACGCCGAAATGCTCCGCCTCGACGGTGCCGAACATGTCGGCGCTGTCCTTGACCTCCGGAAGCATGGACATGGGCACGCCCAGCAGGCGGCACAGGTCCTCGTCCCAGGCATTGTCGTCGATGTTGTAGAGCAAGGTGCGCGAGGCGTTGGTCGCATCCGTCACATGCGCCTTCCCACCGGTGAAGCGCCAGATCAGCCAGCTGTCGACCGTGCCGAAGAGAAGATCGCCGGCTTCGGCCGCCGCACGCGCGCCCTCCACCTTGTCAAGGATCCAGGCAAGCTTGGTGCCGGAGAAATAGGGATCGAGCAGCAGGCCGGTCTTGCTTGTTACCATAGGCTCGTGGCCGTCGGCCTTCAGCCGGGCGCAGAAATCGGCGGTGCGCCGGTCCTGCCAGACGATGGCATTGTAGACCGGCTTGCCGGTCTTTCGGTTCCAGACCACCGTCGTCTCGCGCTGGTTGGTGATGCCGATGGCGGCGATCCCGGCAGCACCGCCGGAAAAGCCCGCAAGCGCCTCGCGGCAGACCGCGAGCGTCGAGGTCCACAGGTCTTCCGGGTCATGCTCGACCCAGCCGGAATGCGGAAAATGCTGCGGAAATTCCTGCTGTCCCGTTCCGACGGATCGAAAGCTGCCGTCGAAGACGATGGCTCGGCTTGACGTGGTCCCCTGATCGATTGCGAGAATGTGTTCGCCGCTCACGTGGCCCTCCCAGGTCAGGTCACGGGCCCGAAATGCACCCATAACCAGGTTCGTTTTCTTTCCTTATTGGTCGAAACGACAATCAAACGAAACCAAAACGGGGTCAATCGAAAAGCTTGCGGTTTGTCCGTCGACGTCGCGGCAGATGGATCCACGCCCGGAATCGACCTTTCGGGCGCGACGGTGCTATGGATGGCGGACACTGCGCGCTCGCGCAAGCGTCCGACAGCGGGCCGCCGGGCGTTTCCTTGAAGGTCCCTCCAATGCGCACAGGGGCACAGCCATAAAAACGCTTTCCATCTCGCTGCTGGCAGCGGCTTGCGTCGCGGCTCTTTCGCTGTGGTTTTCCTCAGCCGCCGTCCTGCCGGAAATGCTCGCGGAGGCCCCGATCTCCGCATCCCGCCAGGCGCTGTTGACGAGCGGGGTGCAGGTCGGCTTCGTGCTCGGGGCGCTGCTGTTTTCCGTGCTCGGCCTGCCGGACAGGGTCCACCCGGCGCGCCTGTTCGCCGCCTGCGCGGCGGCGGCGGCGCTGGTCAACGCCTCGCTCCTGATCTCGCCCATCGGCGGCAATGCGGCGATTGCCGCGCGCGTCGTCACCGGCGCGCTGCTTGCCGGCGTCTATCCCGTCGGCATGAAGATCGCGGTCGGCTGGGGCACGCGCGACCGGGGCTTTCTGGTCGGGCTTCTGGTCGGCGCGCTGACGCTCGGGTCCGCCTCGCCGCATCTGGTCGCCCTTGCCGGCGGCGCGGACTGGCGGGTCACCGTGACCGTCACCTCGCTTGCCGGGCTCGGGGCAGCCCTGCTGGCGCTCGGGGTGCGGCTCGGTCCCCATCACGCGCAGGCCGCACGCTTCAATATCCGCGCGGTCACCCGCGCCTGGACGGACCGGCGCATCCGTCTCGCCTATGCGGGCTATCTCGGGCACATGTGGGAACTCTATGCGGTGTGGAGCTGGGCGGGCGCCGCGATGGCGGCAAGCTTCGCGCTGCGCATGGCGCCGCAGGACGCCCTGCCGCTGGCGCGGATCGCCACCTTTGTCGCCGTTGCCGCAGGCGGCCTTGCCTGTATCGGCGCCGGATGGGTGGCCGACCGCATCGGCAAGGCGCAGATCGCGATCATCGCGCTTGCCGTCAGCGGCACCTGCGCGCTCGCCGCCGCCCTCAGCTTCGGCGGGCCGGTGTGGATCGTCGTTCCGGTGTTCGTGCTGTGGGGGTTTTCGGTCATTCCGGATTCGGCGCAATTCTCGGCGCTGGTCGCCGATTTCGCGCCGCCGGAAGAAGCGGGCAGCCTGATGACCCTGCAAACCGCGCTCGGCTTCGCCCTCACCTTCGTCACGGTGCAGGCCGCCCCGCTCGTTGCGGCAGCGGCAGGCTGGCCGCTGATGCTGGCGCTGCTGGCGCTCGGACCGGCCTACGGACTTGTCGCGATGATCCGGTTGAAGCGCCTGACCGAGGTGGGCTGACACCAAAGGCCGGCTGAAACGCAAAGCGCCGCGCAGGGCGCGGCGCTCGGTATCCTGACAATCGCCAAGCGTCGTCTGTTAGAGGACGCGCAGATTGTCCGCGACGGACGTGCCGCGTGCGTATTCCAGATCATAGGCAACAAGCTGGCCTTCGCGCAGCGTCGCCTGGCCGGCCTTGCGCACGGCATGAATATCGACATGGACGAAGTCGCCTTCGTCTGCCTGGATCTGACCGACGCCCTTGCGCAGGTCAAACCACTTCACGTTTCCAAGTTCCATTTCAGTTCTCTTTCGTCTTTTTGTTGTTTGCTTTTCAAAGCATGCGATTGTTCCAGCGTCGGACCATCCGGCCGCGAAATCCAATCGCTTCGGGGCGGGCTCATGGCCGCACCGAACGTTCTGGAGAGGCGTGACATTCGGGGCGCAGCCCGCCCGTGGATAATGGGGTCATGGGCTGCAAGACCGAGACTGGGGTTCCCTCAGGAACCTGCCAGCGTCAGCGAATAATGAACAATCATTGTTAAGAATTGGTGACTATTCCGCAAAATGCAAGTCCTGTCTTTTTTTGCGGGGCAAAGATCGGGGTGCACAGCTTCCTCTCGGGCGTCTTCCTGCGCTTGTTCGAGCCGTCTTGCGTGTTAGACTTCACGCCTGCGGGAGCCTTGGCGCATTCGACATCGGAGAAAGCCGGCCCGACCGGTGCGCCCTCCCGGATCGCATTGATCAAACAGGACAAACAGGACATTTCGATGACCGCCAGCGTAAACGTGTTGCTGCTCTATCCCAAGTTCCGCGCCGGCTCCTTCTGGAACTACAAGGACACCTGCGAGCTGGTCGGCGCGAAATACCCCGCCCCGCCTCTCGGCCTGATCACGGTCGCGGCCATGTTGCCCGCGCATTGGACCTCGCGGCTGGTCGACCGCAACACCGGCGAGCTGTCAGGCGAGGATCTCGCCTGGGCGGATGTCGTCTTCACCGGCGGGATGCTGCCGCAGCAACCCGACACGCTCGAGATCCTCGAGATCTGCCGCGCCGCCGGCAAGCCGACGGTGGTCGGCGGACCGGACGTGACCTCCAGCCCCGGACATTACGTCGATGCGGACTTCCGCGTGATCGGCGAGGCGGAAGGGGTTCTGGAGCGTTTCGTCGAGGCGTTCGAGCGCGGCGAGCGCTCCGGCACCTTCGAGGCGGAGAAATTCAAGGCGGACGTGACCACAACGCCGGTGCCGCGGTTCGACCTGCTCAACTTCGACGACTACGTCCAGGTCAACGTGCAATATTCGCGCGGCTGTCCCTTCACCTGCGAGTTCTGCGACATCATCGAGCTCTACGGGCGCAAGCCGCGCACCAAGACCAACGAGCAGATCCTGGCCGAGCTGCAGGCGCTCTACGACCTCGGCTATCGCGGCCATGTCGATTTCGTCGACGACAACCTGATCGGCAACAAGAAGGCGGTGAAACAGTTCCTGCCCGAGCTGATCGCCTGGCAGAATGCGCATGGCCGGCCGTTCGAACTGTCCACCGAGGCCTCGCTGAACCTTGCCGACGACGACGCGCTGCTGACGATGATGCAGCAGGCCGGGTTCTTCGTCGTCTTCATCGGCATCGAAAGCCCCGACCCGGACGTGCTGAACGCCACCCGCAAGAAGCAGAACACCCGGCGCGACATCGCGGCGAGCGTGCACAAGGTCTATGAGGCCGGCATCATGGTGATCGGCGGCTTTATCGTCGGCTTCGACGAGGAAAGCGACCAGGTCGCCGATGAAATCGCCGGGCTGATCGAGGAGGCGGCGATCCCAGTTGCCATGACCGGCCTGCTCTACGCGCTGCCGACCACGCAGTTGACCCGCCGGCTTGAAGCCCAGGGACGCCTGCATGCGGAGTTCGACATCGCCGATCCCGCCGATGGCGGAGACCAGTGCACCTCCGGCCTCAACTTCGAGACGCTGCGCCCGCGCGCCCAGATTCTTTCGGATTTCCGGAAGGTGATCGCCCGCGTCTATGCGCCGGACGCCTATTTCGCGCGGCTCAAGGATGTGGTCGCGCGGCTGGACATGTCGGGTCCGAACGGCGACGCCTTCCATGCGCGCCTTGGCAGCGATCTGAAGAAGCTCGGCAAGCTCGTCTGGTCGATCACCCGCCACCACCCGGAGCACCGCGGCCACCTGTGGCGGATGATCGCCTATACGCTGCGCACCAATCCGCGGGCGCTCAATCCGATGCTGCAGATGGTGGCGCTCTACGTCCACCTCGGGCCGTTCTCGCGCACGGTGCTCGCGCATATCGATGCACAGATCGCGCAGATCGAGACCGGCACCTGGCAACAGCCGGCCCTGGTCGCGGCGGAGTAAGCCCCGCCGCGCACACGGCCTGCCGGCAGTCCTATTCGTCCATCTTGAGGGCCTTGATGAAGGCCTCCTGCGGGATTTCGACCTTGCCGAACTGCCGCATCTTCTTCTTGCCTTCCTTCTGCTTTTCCAGAAGCTTGCGCTTGCGGGTCGCGTCGCCGCCATAGCATTTGGCGGTGACGTCCTTGCGGAGCGCCGCAATGGTCTCGCGCGCGATCACCCGGGCGCCGATGGCGGCCTGGATCGGGATCTTGAACATGTGGCGCGGGATCAGGTCCTTCAGCTTTTCGCACATCGCGCGTCCGCGCCGCTCGGCCTGCGAGCGGTGGACCAGCGTCGACAGCGCGTCGACCGGCTCGGCATTGACCAGGATCGACATGCGCACGAGGTCGCCTTCGCGGTAGTCGGAGATCTGGTAGTCGAAGGAGGCATAGCCCTTGGAGATCGACTTCAGCCGGTCGTAGAAATCGAACACCACCTCGTTGAGCGGCAGGTCGTAGGTGACCATGGCGCGCGTGCCGACGTAGTTGAGGTCGACCTGAATGCCGCGCCGCTCCTGGCACAGCGTCAGGATCGCGCCGAGATAGTCGTCCGGCGTCATGATGGTGGCGCGGATCCACGGCTCCTCGATGCTGGCGATCTTCACCGGATCGGGCATGTCGGCGGGATTGTGCAGCTCCACCATCTCGCCGTCGGTCAGATGCATGCGGTAGACGACCGACGGTGCGGTGGCGATCAGGTCGAGATCGAACTCGCGCTCCAGCCGCTCCTGGACGATTTCCAGATGCAGCAGGCCAAGAAAGCCGCAGCGGAAACCGAAGCCGAGCGCCGCCGAGGTTTCCATCTCGAAGGAAAACGACGCATCGTTGAGGCGCAGCTTGCCCATGGCGGCGCGCAGGTCCTCGAAATCATTGGCATCGACGGGGAAGAGCCCGCAAAACACCACCGGCTGCGCCGGCTTGAAGCCCGGCAGCGCCTGGGCGCAGGGCTTCCTGTCGTCGGTGATCGTGTCGCCGACGCGGGTGTCGGCCACTTCCTTGATGGAGCCGGTGATGACGCCGATCTCGCCGGGGCCAAGGTCGTCGGTCATCAGGAATTTCGGGGTCATGACGCCGACGCGGTCGATCTCATAGGACGCGTCGGTGCCCATCATCTTGATCTTCTGGCCCTTCTTCATCCGTCCGTCGATGATGCGCACCAGCACCATGACGCCCAGATACTGGTCGTACCAGCTGTCGACGAGGAGCGCCTTCAACGGCGCGTCCGGGTCGCCCTCGGGCGCCGGCAGGCGGGTGACGATGGCTTCCAGCACGTTGTCGACGCCAAGGCCGGTCTTGGCCGAAATCATCACCGCGTCGGAGGCGTCGAGCCCGATCACGTCCTCGATCTGCTCCTTCACCCGGTCGGGTTCGGCCGCCGGCAGGTCGACCTTGTTGAGGACGGGGACGATCTCGTGGTTGTTGTCGATCGCCTGATAGACGTTGGCGAGCGTTTGCGCCTCCACGCCCTGGCTTGCGTCGACAACCAGCAGCGAGCCCTCGCAGGCGGCGAGCGAGCGCGACACCTCATAGGCGAAGTCGACGTGGCCCGGCGTGTCGATCAGGTTCAGCTTGTACTGCTTGCCGTCCTTGGCCGTGTAGATCAGGCGCACGGTCTGCGCCTTGATGGTGATCCCGCGCTCCCGCTCGATGTCCATGGAATCGAGCACCTGCTCCTTCATCTCCCGGCTGGTCAGCGTGCCGGTCATCTGGATCAGACGGTCGGCCAGCGTGGACTTGCCGTGGTCGATGTGGGCCACGATGGAGAAATTGCGGATGTCGGACAGGGTCTTTGTGCTCATGCGCGCTCGTTTACCATCGCCGCCCGCGCCCGCAAAGGGGAATAGAGCGGCGGGACGAGGAAAAACGCCGGTGGATTGAGACCTCGAAGCGGAAAGTATCCACTGACCCCGCAACCGCGCCTCAGGGCCACGCACCGCAGCTGCGGGAGAGACGGGGGACGGCGGCGCCCGAGGGGAGGGCTTGCGGCGGATCGTCCGCGCGCGCCTTCATGACGAGAAGCAGCTGTTTATAGGATGTGCCCGTCAGGCCCAGGGCCGCCAGGCGGGCGTGAAGATGGGCGCGGTCCTGCGCGGAGAGCGCGATTTCCCCGACCTCCAGATAGGTCTCCATGTCGCGCAGTGCGGGCGGATAGTCCTCGCAAAAGGCCAGACGGTAGAGCGCGCGATAAGCGTCGCGACGCTTGCGCAGGAGATCCGCCGGCTGCCCGAGCCGCGCGCTCGTCGCGCCCAGCGCCGCCTCATCGGCTGTTCCCGGCAAGTCGACAGGTTCCCAGGAGCCGATTTGCGCAAAGGCGCGGCTTGCGACTTTTTTCAACGCGTGACGCGCAACGCAGCGACGACCGGCGGTCGACCGATCGATGACAAGATCGAAGGCAAATCCGACCGAGATGTCGTCAAACACCGGTTCGAGAAAGGGGTGATGCTTGAGAAAGCCGCGCTCGGCAAACCCCGTCATGTGCCAGCAATAGCCCTCGTCCTGCAGGCGAAAGAACAGCTCGAGATCCTCGCCATCAAGCCCGCGATGCATCGGCCAGTCGAGAAAGGGACGCAAGGGACTCTCGGCATGGCCAGCGTCGCGCGATCCCAACTCCCAGCGCCAGCGGTCGTAAGCCGAGGCGAAGTCCACTGCGGAAAGCGCCGGCCCCGCAGCCTCCGTCGCCTCAGCAACGGCCACTGTCTGCACCGCGAACAGACATGCAATCACCAGTCCCAACCGTATCGCAACGCGCATACCCATTCCCTATGAGACCTGTCCCCAAATGCAATCATGGAGTGCTCATATCAAGCTAACACAATCTAATCCCCGGCACCGTTGCAGCGACAATACTAGGTCCTCTCCACGACACGGAAAGGCAGGTAAATGGCACTTCTGGCAGACGATCCGAATGCATGCTCACGTCTGAATAATGAAATCCGGCACTGGAGCCAGGTGATCGACGGGCTCAATCAGGACATTCGCCGCTACCGGAACGAACGCGAAGGCGTCACCGAAAGCCGCGTGCGCGCCCGCATCGAAAACGGGCAACTGCGCGTTCTCAACACTGGCGAAGAAGACGACCGCAAGAGACGCGCAGACGAGTTGGACCGGCTTATCAAGGACGCAGAAAACGAGAAGGAAGCCTTGATGAAGGATCAAAGGCGACGGGAAAGCGAGCGGGCGCGCCTGCGATGCGACCACCGTCCATGACAAGCACATCCGACGGAACGCAAGGGCGCTCCTGAACACCTCGACCCGCCTTGCCCGTCCACCCCGTGCCTATCGGCACGGCTAGACCGCCACCGGGGTCCCGCACCGTCCGGGAGGCTGTGCGGCCTGCGGAACGCGCGGTTCTGCCAGCAGGCGTCCTCGCCCCCCAGCCCTCACCGTCCCTCTACCGTCTTGTCGCCCTGCGTCGGTTCGCCCTCCCCCTCAAACTCGCGCACCATGGCGTCATAGCCCGGGTGCACCGTGCCCATCATCCGGTCCCAGAGCGAGAAGAAGTTGCCGTAATTGTAGCGGAACGTCGAATGGTGCAGGTCGTGGAAGGAGGTGCAGATCATCGGCGAGGGCCAGCGGGAGCTTGGCGAGGCGAAATACTCGAAGCCCGAATGGCCGATCATGCCGGAAACCTGGTCGAACAGCCGCTGCGCGAACAGCGCGAGCGCGGGGATCGGCAGCACGAACCAAACGACGAGATAATAGCCGTGCTCGATCATCGTATCGACGGCGGTGGAGGAATCATTGCTCCACACGGTGGGCGCGACCGAGCGGTGATGCGGGGCGTGCCAGCGGTAGAACATCTTCAGGTGCAGCAGCCGGTGGCCCCAGTAGAACCAGGCATCGTAGAGCACCATCGAGACCGCGAACATCAGCGGCAACGACCACCAGGAGACCTCGAGCGGGGCGATCGTCCAGCCGCGCGCCTGCGCGAACCAGCCGAAGGACAGCATCGCCGCCGACACCGCCAGCGCCGACATCGACGAGCGGATTTCCACCCACATGCGCTTGTCGCCGTTGCGGTCCTTCTGGATCCGGCGCTCGGGATTGCGCCGGTTGACGAGGGTGACGCCGATGCCGGTCGCGAAATAGATCGCCACCGTCGCGGCGTAGACGGCCGCGAAATACATCAGATAGTGCGACCCAAGATCGATCACCGCAGACAGCATTCCGGCACCGTTCTCCGTTGGTCTCGTGCAAACAGGCTTCCTGTGAGTGGTGTCATATAGACACCCGACTGCGCAAGCACAGGGTCGGCGCCTTGGGTGCCAAGCCGCGCCGCCATGCGGCAGGCGGGCAGGCGCCCGCCCTCGACCGTCCGGGTTCGTGCCGATCCTGTCCCTATCGGGCCACCAGCACCTGGGTGCAGGCGTCGGGCAGGGCCGCCATGGTGATTTCCTTCTTTTTTGCGGGCGCTTTCTTCCTGGCCGGATCTTTCGGCTTTTTCGGCACCCAGGGCTCGTCGGAAAGCCACCAGGCGAGGTTCTTGCCGCAGCCGTCGCCCGGCGGCGGCGGGGCCTGGTCCTTGCAGCCGACGCTTCCCGACGGGCATTTGATGCGCACGTGGAAATGATAGTGGTGCCCCCACCAGGGTCTTACCTTGCGCAGCCACGCCCGGTCGCCGGTCTCGAATTCGCAAAGCGCCTTCTTGATCGCCGGATTGACGAAGATGCGCGCGGTGCGCGGATCTTGTGCCGCGCGGCGGATGAGGCGGGCGCGGCTGTCGCTCCACTTGGCCGGGTCGACGCTGCGGTCGGCGCCAGCCACGTCGAGGCGCCCCTTCAGCATGGAGACCGCCGACATCGATTCGCGCTCCTCGCGGGTCAGGCGACGATCGGGCATTTCCGTCAGCCAGATGTCGGCGTCGAGGCCGATCTGGTGGCTGGCGTGGCCAGATAGCATCGGTCCGCCGCGCGGCTGGGCAAGATCGCCGACGAGCAACCCGTTCCAGCCGAGGTTTGGCGCATCCTTGGCCAGCCGCTGCAGCATGTCGACCAGTTCCGGATGGCCCCAGTTGCGGTTGCGCGACAGGCGCATCACCTGCCAGCTCGGGCCGTTGACGGCAAGCGCCGTCGCGCCGGCGAGGCAGCCGCGCGCGTAGGAGCCGATCGACCGTGTCGCCAGCGGCGCCGGGGCG